>JANQQM010000111.1 GCA_028289365.1 Salaquimonas sp.
ACTCAATTAGCGGCGGATAACGGATTTCGCCTGTACGTTCCCCCATCAAAATTGTGCACCGACAATGCGGCTATGATTGCCTGGACCGGTGCCTTAAAACTCGATCGGGGAATAACGAATCCCCTGGACTTCGTTGCCCGGGCCCGATGGCCTCTTGATGAATTGGAGAACAATTGAACAACCATGCTAAGACTTGTTCAGCCCTAAGGAGCAGCATTCGTGAATATTGAAAGTGTTGGTGTCATTGGCGGCGGTGCCTGGGGCACGGCCCTGGCGCAGAGCTGCCGTGTCGCGGGCAGGGATGTCCGGCTTTGGGCCTTCGAACAGGAAACCGTCGATTCCATTAACGGGACTCACAAGAATATTGCCTATCTGCCCGATGCCCCCCTGGATCCCGATCTTTTGGCAACTACGGACATGAAAGAGGTGGGCGACTGCGATATTGTCCTCATGGTCGCTCCCGCGCAGCATGTGCGGCAGGTCTCCGAAGGTTTCGCTCCTCATATTGCGGAGGGTAAGTCCGTCGTTATCTGCGCCAAAGGCATTGAACAGTCATCGCAAAAACTCATGAGCGAGGTTTTGGCCGAAACGCTGCCAAATCGCCAAATCGCCGTGCTCTCTGGCCCGACTTTCGCTATTGAGATTGCCCGGGGGCTACCGGCAGCACTTACACTTGCAACAAAAGATGAGACACAGGGAATGGCAATCGCCCATGCCATCAGTTCGGCGAGTTTCCGAACCTATTGGAGCGACGATGTCGTTGGGGCACAAATCGGAGGCGCGATAAAAAATGTGCTGGCTATTGCCGCCGGGATAGCACGGGGAAAACAACTCGGGGCCAATGCCCATGCCGCGCTCATTGCCCGCGGTTTTCAGGAATTGCTGCTCTTTGGTACAGCGCTCGGCGGCAAATCTGAAACCTTGTCTGGCCTATCGGGCCTGGGGGACCTTATTCTCACCTGCTCCAGCACGAACTCCCGCAATATGTCTTTGGGCTACGCCCTGGGAGAGGGTAAAACAATTAAGGAAGTCCTGGATCAGCGAAACTCAGTTACAGAAGGCGTATACACGGCCTCTGCCATTGCCGATATTGCAGAGGCGAAGGGTATCGACCTGCCGATTTGCGCGTCGGTCCATGCCATCATTTCCGGCAAGCTGGCGGTCGATGATGCCATAAATGCTTTGTTGACGCGGCCTCTCAGACGAGAGAGCTGATCCATGGGCGGGCATTTGCGGCTGAATCAATAAATGGTCCTATTTGAAATTGAACGGCGGCTAAAGAACAGATGGAAAGGAGAGTGAATTATGCTGTTTGCAATATTTGCAAATGATAAAGATCCTGGGGGGCTTCCTATTCGCGAGGCCACACGGGAAGCACACCTTGAATTCGTTAGGGGATTGGGGGATAAGATCAAGCTGGCGGGTCCGCTCATGGATGATGCAGGCAGCTATCCGAACGGGACGATTCTTGTCGTCGAAGCGGAGACCATAGAAGAAGCAAGATCGATCGCTCAAAACGATCCCTATGCACAGGCAGATCTGTTCGAATCCGTCGTTGTACGCGCATGGAATTGGACAGTCGGAAACCCGGGAAACTAGAAATGAATTATTGGCTTGTAAAATCTGAACCGGGCAACTGGTCCTGGGACGATCAGGTGAAAGCTGGGAAGTCGGGGACCGAGTGGGATGGTGTACGCAACTATCAGGCGCGAAATTTTATGCGCGAGATGAAAAAGGGTGATCTCGCATTTTTTTATCACTCGGTGGATGAAAAAACCGTTGTGGGCGTGGTCAAGGTCATCAAGGAAATCCACCCGGACTCGACCGACGATACGGGCAAATGGGAGTGCGTTGACTTTGCCGCCGTCGGGGAAATACCGGATCCCGTCAGTCTCGACCAGATCAAATCCGAATCGCAACTGGAAGAAATGGTGCTGGTGAAAAACAGCCGGCTTTCAGTTCAGCCAGTTACTAAAAATGAATGGAAACTTATCAGTAAAATGGGTGGTCTGAAGAAACCCTACTAGCCCAATTCGAGGCTACAATTCTCTAGTCGGTCTTTTGGAGATCCAACATCTGAAGATTGTATATTTGGAGAACAGATAAATGGCTTTTACCGGACTTAGCTATCTGGCCGTCGTTCTAGCGGCTGTAGCTGGATTTATAACGGGATCTGTCTGGTACGGTGTTCTGGGTAAAGCCTGGATGTCAGCCCTCGGCAAAACGAAAGAAGACATGAAACCAACGCCCCTGCCATTCATTGTTGCGGGCATTGCCCAGCTGGTCATGGCCTTCATGCTCGCCGGTATACTTGGTCACCTGGGTGAGGTGACGGTGTGGAATGGGATTGTCTCGGCGTTTTTCATCTGGCTGGGTTTCATCCTGCCTTCCATGGCCGTCAATCATGCTTTTCAGGGTGCAAAAACCGGTTTGACGGTCATTGACAGCGGTCACTGGCTGGCTGTTCTGGTGGTCATGGGAGCCGTACTTGGAATATTCGGCGTGTGAAGCCACCAACAGGTTACGGCAAGAAACCGATATTCCTGTCTTTATTCGACTAACGGGCTAGTTGCCGAAACGTCAACTTAGCACGATAATAATCGTCAATAATCAGCATATTTGATTGGGAGAAATCATATGTCGGAAATTCATAATTACGAGGTACCTGCCGAGTGGGCGAGTCGAGCACACGCGGATAATGATAAATATCTGCAAATGTATGAGCAGAGTGTCAGCAATCCGGATCAGTTCTGGAACGAGCATGGCAAACGCGTCGACTGGATTAAGCCTTATTCAAAAATTCAGAACACTTCCTTCGCTTCCGACAATGTTTCAATAAAATGGTTCGAAGACGGCACACTTAATGTTTCTGCAAATTGCATAGACCGGCATCTTGCGGACAAGGGCGACCAGGTTGCGATAATCTGGGAAGGGGACGATCCCACCGTTGACGAGAAAATCACCTACAATCAGCTTCATGAACGCGTGTGTAAATTCGCCAATGTTCTGAAAGCCAACGGGGTTTCCAAGGGCGACAGGGTGACAATCTATCTTCCGATGATTCCGGAAGCGGCCTATGCCATGCTCGCCTGCGCTAGAATCGGGGCCGTTCACTCGATCGTATTTGGTGGCTTTTCTCCCGATGCGCTTGCCGGGCGTATAACCGACTGTGATTCCAAATTTGTCATCACGGCTGACGAAGGGCTTCGGGGCGGAAAGCCGATCCCGCTCAAAGCAAATACCGACGCTGCCCTGGCTTCATGCAAAGGTGATAAAAAGGTGCTGGTGGTCAAACGCACCGGCGGCAATGTCGACTGGAACCCGGATCGGGACATTTGGCTGCACGACGAACTGGTCAAAGTCAGCGCTGATTGCCCTCCAGAGGAAATGAATGCCGAAGACCCGCTTTTCATCCTCTATACGTCGGGATCAACCGGACAACCCAAAGGTGTCCTTCACACGACCGGCGGATATCTGGTCTATGCATCCATGACCCATCAGTATGTATTCGATTATCATCCCGGTGATATCTACTGGTGCACCGCCGACGTTGGCTGGGTCACGGGTCACAGTTATATTGTTTATGGCCCTCTGGCCAATGGCGCGACGACATTGATGTTCGAGGGCGTTCCCAACTATCCCACGGCATCCCGTTTCTGGTCGGTCGTCGACAAGTGGAAAGTCAATACGTTCTACACCGCGCCAACGGCCATCCGCGCTCTAATGGGAGCCGGCGACGACTTCGTTAATCGCACGGACCGGTCCTCACTGCGCCTGCTTGGGTCGGTGGGTGAGCCGATTAACCCGGAGGCCTGGGACTGGTATTACCGGGTCGTCGGCAAC
>JANQQM010000156.1 GCA_028289365.1 Salaquimonas sp.
AGCAGGCGCGGGCAGGAAAACGTGAGATCTTGTTGCCGGAAGATACAATCGCGGCGGTTGAAATGGCTGGCAGCAGCGAATGGTGGACCGACGAGAAACTCTCACGCAGCCTGGAGAAACAGTTGGTGCCGGCTGTTGCCTGGTATCTGTGTGAGGAAAAAGATAGTGAGGACCGGCCGATTGACCCGGTTGCGCGGTTCCATCTTGGCAATGGTGCCAAGCTGGAGCGGATCAACTGGGCAGGTGACATATCAACAGGTGCATTGAATGCCTCTCTTGGCATGATGGTCAACTATCGCTACCAACTTGATGAGATCGAGCGAAATCACGAGCAATTCGCCAATTCGCGTACAGTTGTTGCTTCTGCTAGTGTCATGCAAAGCGCGAGAACCTTCAGGAACATGATCAAGAAGGCAGATGTGGCCAGGAAACGGAGCGAGACAGAAAGTGCGGAAGAATCAGTAGAGGACATTACTGTCTGACGAACATTTCATGGCCAATTTTGGGATGAAGATGGAAGAACAAAAAACCAAAATTGAAACCGCAGAACGCGACCGCCAGGAAAATACTCTGACTGGTAGCAGTGAAGAAGTTGCAGGCCAGGGCTCAATGACGAGCAAGGCCTATGCCCGACTGCGTTCGGACATAATGTCGGGGGTTCTGACCCCCGGGCGAAAGCTGAAGATCGAAGAGTTGCGCCAGATTTATGATGTCGGCACAAGCCCAATTCGCGAGGCGCTTAGCCTGCTGACCTCAGACCATTTTGTCGAAAGAATCGATCAGAGGGGTTTCCGGGTTGCGAAGATCAGTTCGCAGGAGTTTGACGAATTATTGATGACGCGTTGCTGGCTGGAGGAACGCGCGCTGAGGGAATCGATTATCAAGGGCGACAACGGCTGGGAAGAGCAGGTTGTCCTGTCGGCATATCGGTTGTCGAGAGTACCGCGCTTTGAGCCAGGGGACGGCTTTATCGCAAATCCGGAATGGGAAACGCGGCACAAACATTTCCATACAACGCTGATCTCGGCCTGTGGTTCCTCGATGATGTTGAAGTTTTGCGACCAGCTATATGATCAAAACGTACGCTATCGGCAATTGTCCGGGTCAAAGGCCTATCCGACCCGAGATATCAGTGCCGAGCATGGTGCGATATGCGATGCCGCGCTTGCACGCGACGGTGACCTTGCAGCAGAACTGCTCGTTGCGCATTATTCGAGGACCGGCAAATTCCTGCAGGATCAACTGCAGACCTGATCCTGTCACTCCTGAATCAGAACAAAGTCAAAATCGACTGTGTAATACGGGTCGGTGACGTCATCGGGATCAAGCAGGCCTGATGGAATCCCTCTTTTGCCGCGCTGTTCTTCATATACCATCACCAGTTGTTCACGCACGCCGAACACGGCATCCTCATCAAGGTAAGGATCATCATTCGGGAAGACTTCGGTGACCAGGGTTCTATAGCCAGGTGCAGTAATGATGAAGTGAAGGTGGGACGGGCGCCAGGGGTGTCGTCCGGTTGCATGAAGTAATTCACCTACGGGACCGTCATCGGGCACGGTGTAGGGAGCCGGTCGAACCGTTGTGAACATATACCGGCCATCGTCACCAGCAGCCATGTGCGCGCGGAGGTTATATTCCGGCTGTTCCGGATCCTGATTGGAATAAAGACCATTGTCGGCCGTTTGCCAGATCTCAAGCTCGGCATTTTTTATCGGCGAACCGTCCAGATCCTGAACAATACCCGAAACGATTACCGAGGCTCCGTCATTGTCGCCCTTGAGATTGCCACCAAACGGCAGATCCGGTGCGCCCAGAATATGAAACGGCCCCAGCACGCTGGAAGGTGTGCCCTTAGGTGGGGAGTTTACCATGTCAACCAGTGATGACAGGCCCAGCACGTCTGACAACAAGACGAACTCGTTGCGTTCCGGGGTCGAGATTTCCCCGGCTTTTGTCAGGATTTCTATTCCCTTGCGCCATTCGTCATGGGTGAGGTCTGTTTCCATGGCAAAATCGTGGATGTGACCAACCAGCTTCTCGAGGAGAAATCTCAGTCGCGGGTCTGTATCCGGACCGCAATAGTCAAGGAAGGCCTGAGTGATGGTGTCTTGAGTTACAGTGCGCATATTCTGTCTCCTAGTGGATGATACCGGTCGACAGAACCGGATAGTTTATTAGTACGATCAGGACCAAAAGCATGACCGCGGCAAATGGCAGGGCCCCAAGAAACACGTCCTTCAGGCTGATGTCAGGGTCGTTCAAGGTTGCCTTGATAACAAAGCAGGATATTCCCAATGGTGGTGTAAGCAAACCGATTTCGGCGCCGATGACGGTGACGATCCCGAACCAGACGAGGCTGTGGCCCATATTCTCGATGAGCGTGATGAATAACGGCACGACGATCAGGATGATGGAGGCGGTGTCGAGCAAGGTGCCAAGAAAGAGCATCAGGAGCACGTAAATCACCATGATCCCGAAGAATCCGAAATTATAATATTCCAGCAGTGCGTTCAGCTCATTGGGCAGCCCGGCAAATCCAAGCATCCGGCTGTAGAGCGAAGCCATGGTGATCAGGAACAGGATCGAGGCTGTAATGTATCCAGTGTCGATTGCTGTCTGCCACAGGCCGGCCCATGTGATCTTCCGGCGGAAAACAGCAATCAAGAGCGCTACCAGTGCTCCGGCGCCGCCAGCTTCAACCGGTGTCAGCCAACCGGTATAAATTCCACCAAGCACGATGACGATAAGCGAGATGATCGGTACTGTCTTGTCGGCGATCTCCAGATAGGTCATCGCATCTTCATCGGATTGTTTTGTTGCCGTGCCGATGAAGGATGGCCAGAAACGTCCCATAAGCAGGATGGTAATGATATAGGCCGCAGTCAGTAACAGCCCCGGTATGATCCCCGCGACGAACATCTCACCGACAGATTGTTCAGCCACGAAGGAATAGATAATCAGCATGGCGCTAGGCGGGATGATCATGCCGAGAACCGATGACCCTGCGACAACGCCTACGGCGAAACGCGGATTATAGTTGAAGCGCCGCATTTCCGGCACGGAGATGCGGGTGAAGACGGAAGCCGAGGCGATCGAGGAGCCGGTGACGGCGGCAAATACCGCGTTTGCTCCGACTGTTGCCATGCCGATTCCGCCGGTAATCTTGCGGAATCCGCGATTCATCACCGCGTAGATATCTGTCCCCAGCCCCGCTCGCGAAACCAATAATCCCATCACCGTAAATAGCGGGATGGTTGCGAACTCATACTCCGTCACGCCGTCGCCAACGGCGACTTTCAGGAAGTTGAAAGCGAGAATGGATTTGCCGCTGATCAGCCAGATCGAAATAAAGGATACGAGGCCAAGCGCCACAGGAATATACATTCCCAGGTAGATCAACAATACGATCGCAATGACCGAGGCTGTGCCAATTTCAACCGGTGACATTGTGCCCATCCGAGGTTAGATCAAAACTCATGCCGTACTGCCCTCATCTTGAGCAGGCGCCGGTTCGTTGCCCAAAAAGGCCTTGAATGCAAAAAGGACGGAAGACAAAGCGACACCAAACAGGATTGCCAGCTTTGCAGGCCACCACGGCGCCGTGAATATGCCAGGCGTACCGAAGTAGTCGCATCTTGCCATGGCGTCGCCAAAGTCGACGAAGAAGTTTCCGGTCGGCGCCGGGCCGAATTCCGGTTGACTGAAGAAATGGCAGCTTTCAAACGCTTCGAGAAATTCCGGCCACATCGCCCAAGTGATCATTGCCATGAATATGCATGCAATCGCGTCGATGGTTCTCCTGACAAAATTGGCCAGTCTGGGATTGCTCGATCCTGCATAGGACAAAAAGCCATCGGAACGGGTGAGGCGGTCGCCATGAACCACGTTCGGCAATTGCAGGAATACGATGAGAACCAGCGAGAAAATTACGACTTCGACGACGCCGCGGAAAGGGGCGTGGAAGATGCCCCTTGCAACAACGTCAACGTTCATGATTGCCACCAGAAAGAACAGCACCGCCGTTCCAATCATGTTGGCAAAGGTGGCGAGGCGGACAGCCAGCTTTCTGACACGATAAAGTAGATCGCGCATGTTGACTTCCGCCGCCTCGCCCAGTTCGAGTTAGTTTGACAGTTCGCCAGCCCAATCGCGGACCGGGGTCATGCCAGCATCTTTGAGTTTTGCCATATAGGCCGAAAGCATATCAGAACCCGGTGCACCGGTTTCATCAAGCTTCTTGGCCCAATCGACCGCGATATTAGGCATGGAGTTTGCCCATTCGGCTCTTTCTTCGTCCGAAAGAACTACGACCTGACCGCCGTCGGCCTTGTAGGCCTCAATTGATTCCGATGCCCGGTCCATGGCAACGCCAGCAACATGGTCGCGGTATTCCACGGCCACTTTTTGCAGCACTTCCTTGACCTCGTCGGGAAGCTTGTCCCAGACATCCTTGTTGACGGTCACGGTCTTGGAGTTTACCGCGCCAAGGTCAACCTTGAGCATATAGGGGGCAACTTCGGAAATCTTGAAGGTCTTGGCAGCTTCGGGCCACAACATTGCAGCGTCGACAACACCGGTCTGGATCATGTTGAAGAAATTGGGCAGTCCGCCACGAACACCGGCGGTGCCGTCAATTCCCTCAAGGTAACGCAGATTGTAGCCGGCACCGGCAACTTTCTTGCCTTCCAGATCCTTGAGCGAGTTAATCGGTGTCTTAGAGAATACCTGATAGGTGTCGAGAACCACGCCCGTCGCCAGGTAAACCTGGTTTTCCGCTTCGAGTTCGGCAGCCATTTGCGGATATTCCTTGGCAATCTCGTCAACTGCCTTTGCGACCACTCGAGCATCCGGAGCAACGAAAGGAGTTACCGCGGAAATACCCTGGCTCGGAAGTTTGGAATTGTGGAAGATTGTTGTCACGATGCCGATATCGCCGAGGCCAAGCTTGATACCGTCCAGCACGCCACGGGGCTTCACGATGGTACCGCCATAGGCTTCCTGCCAGTCGATCTCGTAATTGCCGGCCTTTGCCAGTTCTTCGTTGACGCGGGGGATAAAGAAATTGGAGAATTCC
>JANQQM010000189.1 GCA_028289365.1 Salaquimonas sp.
AGAATCTCTTTGCGCGATGAAAATGATATTCCGTCAGTTGAAAGGGCAACCCGGGTATATTGCGGACTATCCTCGCCGGTCGGGGTATCGGCACCATGATAGTAGAGGCGCAACTGCCTGGCCTGGTTATCGACAAGAACATCGGGTGACGCGAGATGCCCGGCAAATTGGCTGGCCTCCAGGGGCAGGACGCCAGGCTCGTACATATGCCAGGGACCGGCCAGCCTGTCGGCATAGGCAAGACGAATATAGCGGCCGTCGTGATGTCCGAAGTAGAGATAGTATTTTCCCAGGGGGTCGGGCAGCCAGTCGGGAACCCTTATGAGCGAAGGACCATTGATATTATCGCCCATGCGGGCATCCATATGTGGTCGGATTATTGGTCCCTCGCCCATGCGCTCTGCGATGATTTTAGTCATTCAACGTTCCAATCTGCCCGACTGTTGTGCAACTTTATAAAAAATTAGCTCAAAGCAAAATCAAATTTTGATTTTGATCTGCACCGAACTGCCGTTTGAAGCCGATTAAAAATGAAACGACGGTCCACGCGACGACGATTAGGCACTTTATGTTCAAATCGTTGCAGATACTCTTTCCATGGATCATATTAAAATCCGTAAAACTATTGTTGATTCCTTCAATTGAATGTTAAATTGCTGGATCAAAATCGAATTCAGTTCTCAATCAATCGTAGAATGGAGATTTGGAGTGACATTGAGATTAGTAAAAACAGTTGGCATGATGTCCGCCCTTGCCCTAGGTGTTGTCGGACTGAACGCCCAATCATTCGCTGCCAGCATCGGTGTTGGCTCCACCAAGGGAGGAGCGACAGCCCAGGTAACGGCCGGTCTTTCCAAAATCGTTTCTTCATCGTCTGGCCATCAACTGCGTCCGCAACCCATGGGCGGTACACAGCAATATATCCCCATCGTCAATGCCGGGGAGCTTGAATTCGGGGTGTCAAATGTCATGCAATACTACATGGCGATCACCGGCACCGGTCTCTCCGAAGGCAAGAAGAATGACAATTTGCGCATGGTTGCAACGCTCATGACTTTCCGGACGGGAATGTTCGTCGCTGACAAGTCCGGCATCAAATCCATTGCCGACCTGAAAGGCAAACGCGTTCCCGGCGAGTTCACCGCATCACCGCTGTTCAAGTTTCTCATCGAAGCAAACCTGGCGAATGCAGGCCTTGGATGGAAGGACGTGAATGTGGTGCCCATGACGGCGCTCCGTCAACACTGGGACGCCTTCGGCCAGGGCAAGGTGGATGTGGCAATCGGGGCCATTGGTTCCGGACCCATCAAAAAACTCAATTCATCGGTTGGGGGCGTGACGTTCCTGAGCCTCGACAATGGCGGTGACGCTGCCGACCGGACCCTGAAGCTCGCTCCGAAAACGACCATCAATACGGTCAAGCCTGCGAAACCGTTCGTCGGCATCAAAGCTCCGACGAATGCTATTCATTTCGCCTATACTTTGTGGGCCCATAAAGGCGTCGATGACAAGATCGTCGAAGATGTTGTCAAAGCGATCTATGACAATGAAAAAGGCCTGCACGAATTGAGCCCGCTCTGGCGAAGTCACAAGTCCAAGGGTATGGGTCGCCAGTTCGGAGCCGACGTTCCCTATCACCCGGGCGCGATCAATTTCTACAAGAAAGCCGGGGTCTGGACCGGTAGCTGATCCAGGACATCAGGATCCCGAGGCTAGAATTGAAACCTGAACATTTGAATTGAGGGCTCATGACTTCCGATAACAAAGAAGCCTTGAGCCCTCGTCATTTCTGGCAGGAGTTTGCCCAGTGGCTGGGCGTCGGGATCTGCCTTATCGTTATTGCAATTGCCGCCGATATCAGGTTTTACCTGGCACTGACATTTCTCGATGAACAAGCCATTGCCCTGGCACTGGGGCTATCCATGGCCATCGTCTTTATCAAGTACCAGATCGGGGGACAGGAAAAGAATCCGGCGGAACTTTCCCTTTCCCGGCTTTCCCCTTTAGACGGCCTGTTCGCCCTGCTTTCACTGGCCGTGGCTTTCTGGCTCGCATTTCGGTTTGAAACGATATCCAGCAATTTTTTCGAACGGCGGACCGAAGCCTTTATTATTGCCGTTGTCCTGATCCCCCTTGTGTTTGAAGCGCTCAGGCGCAGCGCCGGCTTGCCGCTGGTCATCATTCTCGGCTGCTTCCTTCTCTACGGTTTGTTCGGCGACTTTATCCAGGGCACGCTGCAAGCCCGCTCTCCGGGTTTTTACAAACTCTTTGCCTATCTG
>JANQQM010000116.1 GCA_028289365.1 Salaquimonas sp.
GCGTCCGGCAACTGGTAGACCGCCAGGTTGGCCGATGCCGATCCGTTTAACTGGCCATACCAGCCATAATTGGCGGCACCTAGTTCCAGCCTGGCAACATCGCGTAGCCGGACAATGGCACCGTCCGACCCGGTACGAATGATGATCGCGCCGAATTCTTCGACCTCCGACAATCTGCCCTTTGCCTGGAGTGAATACTGGAATTGCTGGCCGGGTGGTGCCGGCTCGGCGCCAACGGTTCCGGGTGATGCCTGAATATTCTGGTCCCGGATCGCATTGATGACTTCTGTCGCGGTTAGGCCAAGGCTGGTCAGACGATCCGGCTGCAACCAGATCCGCATGCCGTAATCGCGCGCGCCCAATATCGAAACCTGTGCAACGCCGGGGACACGTGCCAGCGTATCCTTGATGTTGATCGAGGCGTAATTGCTCAGAAAGATGTCGTCATAGGTGTCTTCCGGCGAGTAGACCGCGATCACCATCAGCATCGAGGTCGATTGTTTCTTGGTAATCACACCCTGTCGGTTGACCTCTTCCGGAAGCCGCGCGGCCGTAATCGCAACCCGGTTCTGGACATTGACCTGTGCCTGGTCTCCGTCCGTTCCGATTTCAAAGGTTACCGTCAGCGTATAACTGCCGTCATTCGAGCTTTTGGAGGACATGTAGGTCATGCCCTCGACACCGTTGACCTCGGCTTCGATCACCGCGGCCACCGTCTCCTCGACCACCTTGGCATTGGCTCCCGGATAATTTGCGGTTACCTGCACCTGTGGCGGGCTGAGTTCGGGAAATTCGGCAACCGGTAGGGAAACCAGTGCCAACAGGCCAACCAGGACCACGACAATCGCGATGACGAACGCAAATTTGGGCCGGTCAATAAAAAAGCCGCTCAGCATGCCCGATCTACTCGCTCTGTACCGCGGGTGTTGCCGCGACGGTCATGCCTGGCCTCACCTTCTGAATGCCATCGACGATAATGGTTTCGCCCGGTTCCAGTCCGGAGGTGACAACGATCTCACCGGCATTGCGGTCGCCGGTCTGGATTGGCCGCGTCTCGACTTTCGATTCACCGTCCACCAGAAGAACAAACGGGCCAGACTGGTTGAGCTGCACGGCCGAAACCGGAATGAGAATTTGTTCAACCGGCGTTTCTGAGGAAAGAATGACAGTCACGAACAGTCCCGGCAGCAAGGTGCCTTCTGGATTCGGAAATTTCAGGAAGACCCGGATCGTGCCGGTGGTATTGTCTACCTGGTTATCGACAAACAATAACTCACCCGGATGGTCGTACAGATCGCCATTGGCAAAGCGGATTTTGGGCACAAAATTGGGATCCTGACCGTCGACCTGTTCTTTCTGGACAGTGAGATAGGTTTTTTCTGAAACTGAAAATACCACGCGCAACGGATCAAGTGCGACCACCGTCGCCAGCACACCGCTATCGGGGCCAATCAGGTTTCCCACATCAATCTGCGCCTTGCCAATCCGGCCGCTGATCGGGGACTTGATGTGGGTATAACCCACATTCAGTTCGGCATTCTTGATCTCGGCCTGGGCTTCGGAAATATTGGCTCTTGCCGTGGCTTCCGCCGCAACGGCATCATCAAGCGATGCCTTGGCTACCGTGCCGTCCTTCACAAGTGTGGAGGTTCTTTCCAATTGCTGCTGCCATTTCAGCAAATCAGCTTCCGCCTTCGAAAGACCAGCCTGTGCAGCGCTGAGTGCGACCTCGTATTCTGCCGGATCGATAACAAACAACTCCTCGTCTTTTTCGACGATTGATCCGTCCTCAAATGTCTTGTCGATCAGGAAGCCGGTGACTCGTGCCCGCAAATCCACTTGCTGGAACGCTTCGGTCTGTCCGATGAACTCGATGGAATCGGCAAACGGCTTCTTCGATACCGTGATTACAGAAACGCCGGGTGCTTCCTCTGGCTCACCTGCCTGCTCAGCGGTGTCACTATTGCTGCAGCTGGCCAGGCCAATTGCCAAAACAATCAACGCTACTGCCATTCCGATTTGTCGAATTGCAGCCAGCAAGGGGAACTTATGCTCAGCCATTCAGAATTCCTGCACGTCAAGACCGGGCCTGGGACCGGCACCTTCTGGGTAACACTTGCCCATACTTAACGAGAATTTGCCAGTCATTACAATGAAGAAATGACAACAATTTCCTCTGCTTGGTCTTCTTCGGCGTTCAGGCTGCAATTTGCAGGATTCTGACATCCATTGCCATTTACGTGATTGCCTTTGTATTGTGTTTCTCGGCATCGATACCGACATGAGGGGGAGGAAAGCGCTGAACTGCCGCAAATGGTGAAAATCAATGCTTCAAAATGCAAATCAGGTGCCGAAGACCACACATGCCGTTCTTGAACATATTTCAGGACCGGGACTGGGCACGCGCACTATTCTTTCTCGGAATAACATTGATGTGATTGTCGGCGAAGATCGTAGCTTGCGCACGATTGGCACCGATAGACCGCCCCCGAAAAAACCCCGCCAGGATGCCATTGCCCGCCTGAAGCTTGCGGATGGCACCTTCAACCTGCAGGCATTGGGCGAGGCAAAAATCTGGATTAACGGCAGGCAGGTACAATCCGCCGAACTGGTCAATGATGACGTCGTGGAATTCGGGGAAAAGGGGCCGCTTTCCAGATTTCAATTGATCGATAGTTCCGCCCATTCAAGGCGCTATTTCTCCGACATTTGCGAGGATTGCTGGGATTATCTGCAAACCAGCAGAAAACCGCCGGTTCAACGCACGGTTTACGCAGTTTTTGACGGGCTGAGGCGGTTGGTCACCGAAACCACCATCCTGTTCCGCATCGGTGTCGTCACAATGCTGGCGCTTCTCGCCTATGTTTCGTTCCAGCAATATCGGCTTAATGAGATGCAGCAGGAGCAATTGGTATCGGGTGACGTTCAGCTTGAAGCCTTTGCACGGCAATTGACCCGTTCGCAGGAAGAGGCGATCACGCCTGCCGAACTCGAAAAGATTCGTGAAGACCTTTCCCAGGGATTAGCGGTTCAGCTGGACCGGCTCGAAACGCTCGAGCAGCGTACCCAATCGACGGAGCGGGTGATCTTCGATACGGCAGGTTCCGTCGTGTTCCTCCAGGGTGCTTACGGGTTTCGCGAAAAATCCACCAAGAAACCGCTGCGCTTTGTTCTGGGGCCGATGGAACGACCGATTGCCGGTCCGAATGGCCAGCCACTTCTGTCTGTGGATGGCGAAGGCAAGATCGCTGAACGTCAGTTTACCGGCACCGGCTTCGCGGTTGGCGATGGAACGGTGCTTGCCACCAATCGCCATGTCGCCGTGCCCTGGGGAAAGGATGCCGGACCTTCGGCACCCAATGGCAAGGAACTGGAGCCTTTCATGATCAGGTTCGTGGCCTACGCACCGGGCAGGCCGGAAGGCGAGGAAGTCGAATTGATAAGGGCAAGCGAAAATCGGGATCTGGCATTGGTACGGATGATCGCCACAACAGAGCCCCTGACTGCGATTGATGTTTCCAGACAGGCTCTTGCGCAGGGTGGACAGGTCATCGTCATGGGCTATCCCACCGGCTTGCGTTCCATGGTCGCCCGCTCGGGAAAAGAGTTTCTCGCCGAACTTCAGGAAACCAAGACTACCAATTTCTGGGAGATTGCCGGCCTTCTGGCGGATAGGGATCTGATTCAACCGCTTTCAAGCTCTGGTATTGTTGCGCAGACCTCGACAAACTTCATTGTCTATGACGCCGCGACAACCCAGGGCGGCAGCGGTGGACCCGTTCTCAATCTCGATGGAGAGATTGTCGCGGTAAACGCTGCCATTCTGCCGGGCTATGATGGATCCAACCTCGGCATACCGGCAGAACATCTCTTGCAATTGATGGATAAAGCCGGGATCTCAAAAACCCTTGTGGCGAATTGATCCATCCGTTTCCAGGATAATTCGATTGTAAGAACTGGACATCGGTGATCCATTCTTGATAACTCCTCTCGCAAAAGTCAGGGAAGGGTAATAAATGGCCATGGTTCATGTCATCGCAATCATCACCACCAAGGACGGACTTCGCGAAAAGGTCCTGGAAGAATTCCGGAAGATCATACCCTTGGTTCTGGCAGAAGATGGCTGCCTGGAATACGGACCGACGATCGATACTGATCGTGTCGGCGACGTTCAGACCGAGTTGGGTGACAACACATTCGTGGTGGTGGAGAAATGGGAAAGCGCCGCTGCCTTGCAGGCCCATTTCAAGGCGCCTCATATGGCTGAATATGCCTCAAGGGTCGGCGATATGCTCGCCGACAGGGCGATACATGTTTTATCGCCTGCCTCATAACTAATGCTCAAAGCAAAACAGGCCCCATCGCTGGGGCCTGTAAATTATGCTTTTTTCAGGTTTGACCCTACTGGTTGCCCTGCGAGCCCTTGGTTACCTGCTCCATTGCATTATCAAGGTTGAAGCTTCCCGGTTTCTGCCGTGGCGGAAACTCCTGGAAGCTTTGCAGCCACTGTGCAACAAAGGCACCTGCTGGTGCGAATACGAACATGCGCTCCGCCCACCACTTTTGGTAGCCCATGGCATCTTCAGCTTCCGCCCGTTCAAACGGATCCATGCGCAAATTGGTCAGCGAAGGTGCTCGTAACACCTCAAATGGCGTGGTCCAGACTTTATACCCTTCCGCATTTTGCTTCAGGAACGTGACCTTCCAGTCATTGTAGCGAAGTGCTGCAATCGATCCGTCATCCGTCCAATAGATGAACTCCTTGCGTGGATTCTCACCCTCACCTTTCAGGAGCGGAGCAATGTCGTATCCATCCAGGTGAACTTTGTACTCACGACCGATTGCCTGGACGCCACCATTCAGGAGTTTTTCCTTGATATCGGGCTCACCGGCTGCTGCCAGCAAGGTCGGAAGCATGTCCTCATGCGCCAGCATATCGTTGATAACGGTTCCGGGCTGGATTGTTCCCGGCCAGCGGATCACCGTTGGTACGCGGAAACCGCCTTCCCACTGGGTGTTCTTTTCACCCTTGAACATGGTTGTGCCGCCATCAGGCCACGTGAAAGTCTCAGCACCATTGTCAGTTGAATACATCACAATGGTGTTGTCTGCGATGCCAAGCTCGTCAAGCTTGTCTAGCAGCTGGCCAACCATTCCGTCATGCTCGACCATGCCATCTGCATAAACACCGTAGCCAGTCTTTCCTTTCGATTCTTCCTTCAGATGGGTGAAGATGTGCATACGGGTGGAATTCCACCAGACAAAGAAAGGTTTTCCTTGTTCATGTGCCCGATCAATGAAGTCCAGCGCAGCCGCTGTTACTTCCTCATCAACGGTTTCCATCCGCTTTTTGGTTAGCGGCCCGGTATCTTCTATTGAGCCGTCAGCCGAGGATTTGATCACACCACGCGGTCCGAAGTTCTTCCGGAATTCCTCATCTTTCGGATAGTCGACGTTTTCGGGCTCTTCTTCCGCATTCAGATGGTAGAGATTGCCGAAAAATTCATCGAACCCGTTATTGGTCGGCAGCATTTCGTCACGATCACCAAGATGGTTCTTGCCGAACTGTCCGGTCATGTAGCCAAGCGGCTTCAACAGACCTGCTATGGTTGGGTCTTCGATTTTCATTCCCTCGGGGGCACCTGGTAGACCTACCTTGGTCAGTCCGGTGCGGATCGGCGACTGGCCGGTAATGAACGCCGCCCGTCCTGCCGTACAGCTTTGCTGGCCATACCAATCGGTAAACAGCGCACCCTCTGCTGCAATCCGATCGATATTTGGGGTTCTGTAACCCATCATGCCGCGGTTATAGGCACTGATATTGAACTGGCCGATATCATCGCCCCAGATCACTAATATGTTTGGTTTGTCTGTGTTCTGGGCCTGTGCACCAGTCACGACGGCAAGCAAGCACGCCATCGCAAGTAGAAATACTCTCATCTTGGGGACTCCTCACATTTTACAAGCAATCAAATGTTCACACGGAAAATGACAGCACGCAATACTGTTTCTCGATTGAGAATACCCTACATTTGTCTGCGCAATTGACTTTAGCGCGGATGGACAAACTGAATATGACAGCTATTGCACTGCAATATATTTCGTCTTGCGGTGAATTCAGATGGTCCGGACAATTCTCGCAGATGCAATATTTGCATCTGGTTGGATTTATTATAGTTTCTTCGAAATCCCGGAAATTGCACATGTCGGGACCAATGGTTCCTTCAATCTCGACCATTGAGGTAGGGAGTACGTTTTATGTCTTCAGCGCTGACAAGCTTTCTGTGGGTTGCGATTGCCGTCGTGATTTTCCTGTTTGTCATGCCCCGCCTTCGCAAGAAGGTGATGGGCGGTACATCGGGCCAAAGACAGCGGCAATTGGAAGAGCTCGAACTCAGTGGCGTATCGCCAAAGAAGATTGCCGAGCTTGGAAAGAAACTTGCAGCGCGCCTGGCCAAGGATGCCAACCGGGTGCCCAAACACGAGCTGGAAATAACCCGTCACGCGTTATGGATGGCAATGCTGTTGGAAGCCGGCGCCGATGATGACATTGATGGTCGCGAGGTCAAATTTGTCTCGACCCTGTATGGCCGGCTCATCGCAAACGAGCCGGGACACACCCACATAACCGATGCTGGCGACAAGATTCAGCAAGACCGCAAGGGTGCCCTGGCAGAAATCGCCAAGGCGAAAAATGTCAGTCTGCAGTCCAAGCAAAACATTTTGTGGGGCGCTTTTCTGGTCAGCATTTCCAACTACGCCATGGAGCCGAGTGAGGCCAAGTGGCTGGTGGGGATCGCCGACGCACTTGCCATGAATGCCCAGGATAGGGACATTACGTTCAAGGCCTTGTCTGAAAGTGTCTCCGCTCCTGAAACGGATATGCCTTCCTAATTTTTTTCAAGATAGTTTTCGCCCCAGTCACGAAGGGCAATCAGGATCGGTTCCAGGGTCTTACCCGTCTCGCTCAGACTATATTCAACATGGGGTGGCACAACCGGATATACCGTTCGCACGATCAACCCGTCTGCCTCTAGTTCTCTGAGCTGTTTGGTCAGCATTCTCTGGGTAACAGTACCAACATCACGCTTGAGTTCGCTGTAACGCTTCGTCCCCTGAAGCAGGTGAAACAGAACGATCCCCTTCCATTTTCCGCCAATCTTTTCCAGCGTTGCTTCAACCGGACAACCGCGCGAACAATCATAGCTGTCAAACCGCATGGGAGCTCCTTGGTATACTTTTTGTACCTACAGCACATATGAGTGCGTACTTGTCAATTTGCTGCTTTTTCCTTATCTCGCCATCTGGATAGAATCAAGGAGTTGCAAAGTGGACAAGCTGACCATAGTGGCCAACATTCATGCCAAGCCTGACAAGATCGAATTGGTAAAATCCGAATTGCTGAAACTGATCGATATCACCCGTGCCGAGGAGGGTTGCGTCCAGTATGACTTGCATCAGGACAATTCAAACCCGGCCCATTTCATGTTTTATGAAAACTGGACCAGCCGGGAACTCTGGCAGGCACACATGAACGCATCGCATCTGGCCGCTTACGTGGAAGCGACGGAAGGGGCGGTCGAAAGTTTCGTGTTGAATGAAATGTCGCAGATCGGCTGACATACGGAGCGTAAAGATGAAAGCTGTTGCATTTACCCATCACCTGCCAATTGACGATCCTGAGTCGTTTCTGGATTTTGATCTTCCAAAGCCGGAACCCGCCGGAAGGGATATTCTGGTCGCGGTCAAGGCAATTGCCGTCAATCCGGTCGATACCAAGATTCGCAGTGGACGTGGAAAATCCGGCCCGGCTGAAAACCCGCCAAAGGTTATCGGATGGGATGCAAGCGGCGTCGTCGAAGCAGTTGGTGAAGAGGTAACCCTGTTCAAGCCCGGTGATGAGGTCTGGTATGCCGGCGATATCACCCGCCCGGGCTGCAACTCCGAATATCAGATCATCGATGAACGCATTGTCGGACGTAAACCCAGTTCACTCAGCCATGCTGAATCGGCTGCGTTACCGCTTACTACGATTACAGCTTATGAGGCATTTTTCGATCGGCTGGGCATAGACCGTGATGGTGCAGACAAGGGCCAGACAATTCTGATAATTGGTGCTGGCGGCGGTGTCGGGTCAATCGGCATTCAATTGGCAAAGCATGCCGGTCTGATCGTGATAGCCACTGCTTCTCGCCCTGAAACAGAGAACTGGGTGAAAGAGCTTGGTGCCGACCATGTGGTCAATCACCGCGAAGATATGGTTGCCCAGGTCCGTCAGCTGGGCATGCATTATGTCGACCACATCGCAATTTTTAACGACATGCGCCATTGGGAAACCGCAGTTGAACTCATCCGCCCGCAATCGGGTATCGTCACCATCGACGACACAAATCTGCCCATGCCGATGGAAGCCATGAAGATGAAGGCGGCCAGCCTGCACTGGGAGTTCATGTATGCCCGTTCCATGTTCCAGACGCCGGACATGATCGAGCAACACAAATTGCTGAGCTGGGTCGCTGACGAAATCGATGCTGGCAGGATTCGCACCACGGTCAGCCAGATATTGTCACCAATCAATGCAGCCAATCTGCGCGAAGCCCACCGCCTCATCGAGGCCGGCACCGCCAAGGGAAAAATAGTGCTTGAAAATTTCTAGGCTGCGGTTTTTCGGAATTTCAATTCCGATAACAGCGATCTCCATTTCATCGCGCGGAAAATGGCCTATAAGGGGAGCTTAAGAGCTTAGAATAATTTCCCCTGGAGAATTCACCGCAGTGTTGGAAAAAGAAAAGGCCGGGTCAGGCGCGGCCGCCACCCGCATCGCCCTTGTAGGCTATGGTTTGGTGGGCAAGGCACATGTTTCGGCGATCAAACGAAGCCCGGCACTTGAACTGGCAGCGATTGTCGAACCGGCTGAAGCGAGCCGTCAATCAGCGCTTTCCGAAGCTGTGCCGGTTTTCGGCAGCCTAGAAGAGATGTTTGATCAGGTCACATCCGTCGATGGCGTGATCCTGGCAACGCCGACATTGCTGCACGTGGAACAAGGCCTTGCCTGCATCGAGAGGCAATGCCCGGTACTGGTTGAAAAGCCCATTGCCGCGACGTCAGCCGACGGACTTGCATTGGTTAAGGCGGCAAACGACTCCAGGGTACCGCTGTTGGTTGGTCATCACCGGCGCTACAATCCGATTGTTCGTGCAACAAAGGCAGCAATCGAAAATGGCGATGTCGGCCAGTTGCGCGCTATTCAGACGACGTGCTGGTTCTACAAGCCCGATCATTATTTCGATGAAGCCCCCTGGCGAACGAAAAAGGGTGCGGGGCCGATATCCGTAAATCTCGTTCACGATGTCGATCTCCTGCGTCACTTTTGCGGTGAGGTCGTTCGCGTCCAGGCTCAGGCGGTGCCATCCATTCGGGGATTTGAAAACGAGGATCTTGCTGCTGCCATCCTAACATTTGCAAACGGCGCGGTGGCAACAATTTCGGTGGCGGATGCCATCGCTTCGCCATGGAGCTGGGAACTGACTGCCCGTGAAAATCCGAATTTTCCACCGACCGACCAGACCTGTTACCTGATAGGCGGTACGCTCGGCTCATTGACGGTTCCCGATTTGAAGGTATGGAGCCATGAAGATGAGCCCAATTGGTGGACCCCGATGGCGGCACGCAACCTGACAGCGATCTCCGGTGAATCCTTGACCGATCAGGCACGTCACTTTGCAAGAGTAATCCGGGGTGAAGAGGAACCGGTCGTTTCCGGTTTCGAAGGTCTTAAATCATTACAAGTCGTCGAAGCCGTTCATCAAGCAGCTGACACCGGGCAAGCCGTTGAAATCGCACAGTTGGAAATTGATGAAGACGTGGCCGATTGAAGACAACGCGATCCGACAAGCGCTAAACAGCGACAGCTTCATGTATTGGAACTGGATTGTCGTACGACAAGTTTGACCGGCGCAAGGTCGCGGGCAGGCGGACGTTCACCCGTCTCCAGCCATTCCAGCATTGTTTCGGCGGAGCGGCGTCCGAAGCTGCCAACATCGCACCGGATCGAGGAAAGCCTCGGATAGACCAGGGCACACTCCTCGATGTCGTCGAATCCGACGATCCGGAAGTCCTGGCCGACTGTCACGGAAGATTGCGCAAAACCCGATAGCAGGCCAAGCGCGACCAGATCGTTGAAGCAGACAGCTGCATCGACTTCAGGGTGATTTTTTATCAGGTCATTGGCGCAATCGCGGCCGAATGCCCGGCTTGGCCTGCCAAAGATCTGGAGCGGCTCGACACCCAATTCTTCCATGAGTTCGACATAGCCGGACATTCTTTCCTGCGTCACAGGGTGACCTTCAAACCCGCCGACAAACGCGATACGCCTCGCACCGATATCTGCCAGGTGGCGCGCGGCCAACCGGCTACCCTCGAGGTAATCCAGCGAGGCAAAAGGAAACAGTTCGGTACGATCATCGATGATCCGCAAGACCTGCATTGCCGGTATTCCGGCCCGCTCGATAAGCTTGAAGACGGCACCTTCGTCACCATAGGCTGGAGAGATCAGGAATGCCGACACCCCGTGCTCAATCATCGATCCGATGACCTGTGCCTGTATCTCCGGATTTTCATCGGAGTTCGCCACCACAGTCACAAAGCCGTGGCTGGCAAACGCCATCTGCGCACTGGTGGCAAACTCGGTAAAGAACGGATTGCGCATGTCATTGATCACAAGACCGATCAGCCCGGCTGCAGAGCTGCGCAGATTTGCAGCCGACCGGTTATAGACATAATTCAGGTCGCGCATCGATTGTTCGACGATTTCGCGCGTCTCGGATTTGACTAGCGGGCTGTTCTGTAGAACTAGCGAAACGGTCGACTTGGATACACCCGCCTTGCGCGCAACATCGATAATTGTCGGCCGTTTTCCGGTCATGTCTGTGTCAGTTGATCCCGTTATCCGTCCGGATCATGTCGGCAGCCTTTTCGGCAATCATGATGGTCGGTGCATTGGTGTTGGAAGAGACAATCGTAGGCATGATCGACGCATCCACAACCCGCAGACCCCCAATGCCGTTCATTCTGAGCCTTGTATCCACAACAGCTTCCTTGTCACTGCCCATCCGGCAGGTTCCCGAAGCATGATGTGAGGTTTTGGAATGTTCACAAATGAAGTCGTAATAATCCTCATCCGTCTTCACACCAGGTCCAGGCAACCGTTCTGCAAGAATGAACGGCTTTAATGCATCCTGGGAAAGGATATTCTGCGTCAGCTTCAGGCCCTCGATGGAAAGTTCCCGGTCACGACTGTCCTGCAAATAGTTTGGATCGATCGCCGGTGCGTCCGATGGATCGGCACTCTGCAACCGGACCGTACCCCTGGAACGCGGGCGCAAATAACACGAATTGAGCGTGACCCCGCCCTGCGGCATGGCAGCGACGCCATGTTCAATGCCGGTGCCGAGACCCATATGGAACTGGATATCCGGAGACCGCGCTTCCGGATCGACATACCAGAACCCGCCGGTTTCAAACAATGAGGAGGCGACAGGCCCAGTCCTCGTCAACAGATATTGCAGCCCTGCCACCGCGGACAAGTGCAGTTTTGCGTAGCGGTCATAAGTATGCGGTCCGGATACCTCGCATATGCAATATAGATCCAGATGATCCTGGAAATTCTCGCCGACTTGCGGCTGGTCAAACACAACATCGATACCGAGATCGGACAGATGATCTGCCGGCCCGATGCCTGATAATTGCAATAGTCGTGGCGAACCGATGGCGCCCGAAGACAGGATGACCTCGGAGGTCGCATTGAGCTTCGTACCGTCCATGAGTTCAACACCAATCGCCCTGCCTTTCTCGACCATCAGGCAGCGCACCTGGGCATCAAACTTTACGCTCAGGTTCTTGCGGTCGCGATTGGGGGCGAGATAAGCCATGGCGGTGGACGACCGCCGGGCATTGCGCTGTGTCAGCTGATAATAGCCAACCCCGTCCTGCGTCTCGCCGGTCAGATCGGGATTGCGCGGAATGCCGAGTGCCTCAGCTGCCTCGAAATAGGCTTCGCAAATCGGTAGCGGCGCAATCGGCTGACTTACGCCAAGCGGGCCGCCTTTGTTGTGGTATTTATTGTCAAACGTGTCATTGTCTTCCGCCTTGCGAAAATACGGGAGCACGTCTTCATAGGACCAGCCTTCGCACCCCTGCTGGCGCCATTCGTCATAGTCAAGCGCGTTGCCGCGCGTATAGACCTGGGCGTTGATCGCCGAACCGCCACCGATGACCTTTGCTTGCGTGTAACGGAACACCTTGTCCTGCATATGCTTCTGCGGAACGGTTTCCCAACCCCAGCTGCCAATGCCCTTTGTCATCTTCGCGAAGCCCGCCGGCATATGGTAAAACGGATGCCAATCCCGGCCGCCCGCCTCCAGGAGCAGAACGTTTACCTCCGGGTTTTCAGAAAGACGCGCAGCGACAATGCAACCTGCCGACCCGCCGCCGACAACAATAAAATCATATGTGTCTGTCATTTCGTGTCTCTAATTTATTGAACATGTCCGCATGCCATTCGCCGGAATGACCACGCCATCCGGTTCATGCGCCAAATTCCTTCTTGATTGTGTTCGACGTGCGCAAGGCCATCGCAGCAACGGTAAGTGCCGGGTTAACCGCGGCAGAAGTCGGTAAACAGGCAGCATCCGTCACAAAGAGATTGGAGTGATCCCAGGACCTACATTGCGGATCGAGCGCCGAGTTGTTTGGGTCGGTTCCTATGCGAATGGTACCGCATTGATGCGACGGCACCCGCCCGTCAAACAGGCGCGACAGGACAACCGGAAATCCGGCCGCGCGCATGGTTGATTTCAGTTTCTTGACCAGCCTGCGATGGGCGGTCATGTTCGACCTTCTCCAAATCAGCTGGATGTCTTCACCGTTCAGGACAACTCGGCTTTCCGGATCTGGAAGGTCTTCCGAGATCGCGTAAAGATCGACTGCATGGCCGGAGATGTACCGGGCGATCGGCATTGGAAGCGAGGGAATATTGGCATTCAGAATGTCTGGGACCACCCGGCCCAATAACTGGATATTGCCCAGCGGTGGTCCGCCTTTTCCGTCGGATAGATACCAGTCATTGATGCCGAAGGTCTTTTGATAAACGGAATCGTTTTCAAATCTCGGATCGATCGCAAGTAACGCGCTTGCATTATGATTCATGAAGCACCGGCCGACCTGATCCGACAAATTCGCCAGACCATTCGACAGTAATAGCGCTGCCGATTGTACGGCACCCGCACACAGGGCAACACAACCCGGCGTCAACCGATGAAATTCTCCGTCCTTTTCATAATGGACTTCGTTAATCCGCTTCCGGTCGGCAGAAGCCATCAACCCGGTTACGCGGGCATTGGTCAGAAAGGTGACGTTGCGATGTTTTAGTGCGGTTTGAATGCCAACGGTCTCGGCATCCATCTTGCCGCCGCAAGTGTCCGGATATCCGTCCCAGCCGGTATTACCACCGGCAAGCCATCGATCCAGATCAACACCAAGCGGCAGGGAAAACGGGTGTGTCCCGGCCTTGCGCAGCCTGTGCCTGACCTTGGCAATTGCCGGTTCGTCCGGAACCGGGGGAAACGGATAGTCGCTTGTATGCGGCGGCTCGGTCTGATCTTCGCCCAGCGCACCCCGCACATTGTACATTCTTTCAGCCGCGTCATACCACGGCGCCAAAGTCTCATATGAAAATGGCCAGGCCGGTGAGATGCCGTCCGCATGCAGCATTTCTTCGAAATCCTCGGCCCTGTACCGGATCAATACCGCACCGTAGAGTTTCGAATTTCCACCCACGTGATAATAATTGCCGGGCGCAAATTTTCTGCCACGCTCATCCAGCCAATTTTCATCGGATGTAAAAGCGCTATTGCGGAATATCCGGTTGGGATCGCGCGCCGGCGCGTCTTTCGGGATATAGTCGCCCCGCTCTAGGATCGTGATCTTTGCACCGGTCCATGCCAGGCCGGCGGCAAGCGTTGCGCCGCCCATGCCGCTCCCGATGATCACAATCTCCGGCGAGGACGACATTTCTGTCATCAGTCAATCCGATTTTCCGTCTCAGGATCGAAACAAACCGCCTTTTCCATGTTGATGGCAAAGGGGAAGGTCTGTCCGGCTTCAACATCCACATCAGCACGAAATCTGCCGGTCACTTCCTTGCCGCCCAGATAACTGACCACAAAAGTGTCGGAACCGGCCGGCTCGGTCACTTCGACATGGTTGTTGACGATATGAATGGCGTTGGAGTTGCGGTCCGCACCATCTTCATCGGTAATCGCCTCGGGCCGGATACCCAGGATGATATCGCGCCCATTATGCTTTGACATCGGGCTGTCCGACGGGAACGGCAGGGAAGCGGTCTTGCCATCGGCCAATTCCACCTTCGCCGCTGCTTGTCCTTTCGTCACGCCAATTTTTGCAGGAAACAGATTCATCGATGGAGAGCCCATGAACCCGGCTACAAAAATGTTGGCCGGACTATCGTAAATTTCCTTCGGCGTTCCCAATTGCTGCACATGCCCGCCAAACATCACGGCGATGCGGGTGGAGAGCGTCAGCGCTTCGATCTGGTCATGCGTCACATAGACGATCGTCGTGCCGAGCTTCTGATGCAGCTTCTTGATTTCGGTACGCATGTCGACGCGCAGCTTGGCATCAAGGTTCGACAGCGGCTCGTCAAACAGGAACACATCGGGATCTCGAACCAGCGCTCGCCCCATGGCAACGCGCTGTCTTTGTCCGCCCGATAGCTGACCGGGCTTGCGATCAAGCAATTGCTGGATCTGCAACAGGTCCGCAACATCGGAAACAGCCTTGTCCCGATCCTGCTTCGGAACGCCATGCATTTCCAGGCCGAATGCCATGTTCTGCGCCACGTTCATATTGGGATAGAGCGCATAGGATTGGAACACCATCGCAATATTGCGTTCGGCCGGCCTGACCCCGTTCATCGAGCGACCCTTGATGGCGATGTCGCCGCTGGTGATGTCCTCCAGCCCTGCAATCATGTTGAGCAGGGTGGACTTGCCACAACCGGATGGGCCGACAAGTACAAGAAACTCGCCTTCCTCAACTGAGATATCGGTCTCGTGCAGCACCTTGACGGGGCCGTAGGATTTTGTCGCATTTTTGATATCAAGAAATCCCATGTTCTTATCCTTTCACGCTGCCGGCCATAAGCCCGCGTACGAAATAGCGGCCAGCGATAATGTAGACGAGGAGTGTCGGCAGAGCTGCCATGATCGCCCCGGCAAAATGGACGTTATATTCTTTCACACCGGTCGAAGACTGGACCAGATTGTTAAGCGCGACCGTCATCGGCTGACTGTCAAAGTCGGAGAAGCTGGCACCAAACAGGAAGTCGTTCCAGATATTGGTGAACTGCCAGATGATGCAGACCACCGCGATCGGTCCGGATGACGGCAGCATGATCCGCCGGAAAATCGTGAAGAAACCGGCACCATCAATCATTGCCGCCCTGACCAACTCGGTCGGAAACTGCTGATAATAGTTGCGGAAATAAAGCGTCGAGAAACCGATACCGTAAACCAGATGGACGAAAATCAGTCCAGGCACGGTTCCGGCCAGACCCATCAACCCGAGCATGCGAGCCATCGGGATCAATACCATCTGGAATGGAATGAAGCAGCCGAACAGCAGAAGCCCGAAGACGATCGTATCGCCCTTGAACCGCCACTTGGTCAGAACATAGCCGTTCAATGCACCCAGCACGGTGGAAACTGCCACGGCCGGAACAACCATCATGATCGAGTTTATGAAATAGGGTCTCAACCCGGTTGCCTCTACGCCGATTTGTGCTGTCGACCATGCGCTGAACCAGGGAGATACGGTCCATTCGCTCGGCAGGGCCATCATCCCGCCGGCCTGGATTTCGCTCAGCGGTTTCAGCGAATTGACCACCATCACGTAGAGCGGCAGCAGGTAATACAGGCAGAAAAAGATCAGCAGCAGATAGATAATGAATCTGGAACCGCTGCCGGTTCGAATGACATTTGCGGAAGCATTGCTGGCCATTACTTCTTCTCCCTCAATTCGGACCAGATATAGGGGATCATGATCGCTGCGATCGACATCAGCATGATCGTCGCCGATGCAGCACCAATGCCCATCTGGTTTCGGGTGAAGGTGTAGGAATACATAAATGTCGCCGGCAATTCGGTTGCCGTACCGGGACCACCGCCGGTAAGCGCGATGACCAGGTCGTAGGACTTGATCGCCATATGCGCCAGCACGACAAACGCCGACATGAAGGCGGGTCGTAATTGCGGAATGACTATGCGTCTATACAGGGCCCAATTTGATGCGCCGTCGATCTGGGCGGCCTTCAGGACCTCATTGTCGATGCCGCGCAGCCCGGCGAGGAACATCGCCATGACAAAGCCACTGGTTTGCCAGACAGCAGCAATGACAATGGTATAGATTGCCATATCGCTGTCCTTGATCCACTCGAAGGTAAACGATTCCCAGCCCCAACCGCGGACGACGGCCTGTAATCCAATTCCCGGATCCAGAAACCATTTCCAGGCCGTACCGGTAACGATGAAGCTGAGCGCCATCGGGTACAGATAAATGGTTCGGATAAACCCTTCTGCGCGGATTTTCTGGTCAAGCAGAATTGCCAGCGCCAGACCGAGCGCACAACAGATGATGATATAGAGCGATCCGAAGATCAGCAGATTGT
The DNA here is from genome assembly GCA_028289365.1 of Salaquimonas sp. Taxonomy (GTDB): domain Bacteria; phylum Pseudomonadota; class Alphaproteobacteria; order Rhizobiales; family Rhizobiaceae; genus BOKV01. The sequence continues at coordinate 16,745 of JANQQM010000116.1, forward strand.
TTACGGCAATGTCCCAGGCACGAACCCGGAAAAGCCTTTCGTAATTCTGCCAGCCGACAAATCCGAAGGACGGCAGGATACGGCTATCGGTGAACGACAGCACAAAGGTGAAGAGGATGAACCCGTAGACGAAAATTACCACAATGGCGAAGCTGGGGCTTAACACGATCTTTGGAAGCGCATCGCGAAGCCAGTCATTGCCGTTTCGTGTTCGATCGGCAGATGTCATGGTACATCCTCCCTGATTATTGTGGAGGAGGGCCGGGTCGACCCTCCTCATATTACCGCTGGACTTACTGAGCGAGTTCTACGGCGGTGACCATTTCTGATACGGCGGTATCGGAATCATATTCGCCGTTGAAATGAGCAGTGATCACGTCATACATCGCATTCTTCACGGAAGCCGGATTTGCATGACCATGAGCCATGGAACCGAACAGATTACCTGAAGACGCTGCTGCTGCGAGATCCTTCATGCCCTGTTTTCCGCAATCGTCAAATGCTTCGTCGGAAACATCGACACGCGCCGGAACCGATCCCTTGACGACGTTGAATGCCGACTGGAACGATGGCGACAGGATCGCCTTGGCAAGTGCATTCTGCTGATCAGAAACCGTGTCGCCCTGCTTGAACAGTGCGAACTGGTCAGCATTGAAGGTGACCTGATCCTGGGTTCCAGGGAAGCGGAAGCACAGGAAGTCTTCACCCGGCTTCTTGCCGGCATTCAGGAATTCACCCTTGGCCCAGTCACCCATGAACTGGAACGCGGCCTCTCCGTTGATGACCATCGCAGCAGCCAGATTCCAGTCACGTCCGGAGAAGTTGTCATCGACGAAGCCACGGATAACCGCCATGCGATCAAATACTTCCTTCATCGTGTCGGAGCCAAGTGCTTCCGGGTCGAGCTCGATAAATGCCTTCTGGTAGAAATCCTTGCCACCAGTGGACATCGCAACCGCGTCAAAGATGGTTGCGTCCTGCCAGGGCTGGCCACCATGCGCGACCGCAGTCTTGCCGGATGCCTTGACCTTTTCCATGGCCGCGACCAGCTCGTCCCAAGTGGTGGGCTGTGCAATTCCAAGCTCGTCCATCAAGGCCTTGTTGGCCCAGACCCAGTTGGTCGAATGCACGTTGACCGGTGCAGCAACCCACTGGCCGTCATGTTTTGAGAAGGCTTGCAGGGCTTCCGGCACGACACCGTCCCATCCTTCGGCGGCAGCGAGGTCGTTCAGATTGGCCAATGCACCTTCCTTGGCCCAGTCAGTAATGTCAAAGCCGAGCATCTGGACGGCGGTTGGCGCATTGCCCGATGTGACGCGGGCACGAAGCACGGTCATCGCCTGCGTGCCGCCGCCACCAGCTACCGGCATGTC
>JANQQM010000201.1 GCA_028289365.1 Salaquimonas sp.
CTTCCCGGGCATGACGGTTGAAGAAAACCTCTGGATGGGTGGCTTCCTGAAGTCGACGCCCCAGGATGCAAAGGATGCGGCTGAGAAGGTGTTCGAGAAGTATCCACGTCTGGCAGCGAGGCGAAAACACCAGGCAAAGGTATTGTCGGGCGGCGAGCGGCGTCTCCTGGAGATTTCGCGCGCCCTGGTCATGAACCCCGAAATTCTTCTGGTCGACGAACCGTCAATCGGGTTGGAGCCGCGCTTCATCGATATGGTCTTCGACATTCTTTTGGATCTGCAGGAAACCGAAGGCAAGACCATCATCATGGTCGAACAAAATGCCAAGAAGGGTCTGGAATTTGCCGATATCGGCTATGTCCTGGTCTCTGGCGAAGTCGCGATCGCCGGCAAGGGGGATGAGCTTCTGGAAAATCCCGACGTTGGAAGGCTGTTCCTCGGCGGCTAGGGGTAAGCGCCAGGTAAATTCGAAAGTAGCTCAATATGATCTCCATCGACGGACTCGATCATCTTGTCCTGACGGTCGCCGACATTGAGAAGACCTGTGATTTCTATCGGAAAGTTCTGAACATGGAAGTCGTCACGTTTGGCGATAACCGAAAGGCGCTCGTGTTCGGAAATCAAAAATTCAATCTCCACCAAGCCGGAAAGGAATTCGAACCAAAGGCGGTACAGCCAACACCTGGATCGGCTGATATATGCCTGATCACGTCGACGCCAATTACGGATGTGATTGATCGGCTAAAACATCTCGGCGTCCCTGTAGAGGAGGGCCCGGTACCCCGCACAGGAGCGAACGGGCCGATCATCTCTGTCTACATTCGCGATCCTGACCAGAACCTCGTGGAAATCGCCAATTACTCGAAGTGAGCATACAGGATTCAGGTCGATCGTCGCGCGAGCTCACACGCTTGACCTGATTATGCAAAACAACGAAGAGTTCTGAAGAAGCACTAAGCGCAAGAACGATCGTGGGCATAACCGAAATCATAATCATTGTCGGAGCTCTGGCGGGCGGGTTCGTCTCAGGGCTGACCGGCTTTGGCACCGGCCTAACGGTACTGCCGTTCTGGTTGCTGGTCACTACGCCGACATTGGCTGCACCACTGGTCGTGATTTGTTCGGTTGTGGGTCAGTTGCAGACCCTGCCTGTCATCTGGCGAGCAATTGACTGGCGAAAGATCTGGCCATTCCTGGTGGGTGGCTTGCTGGGCATCCCTGTTGGTACAGCATTTCTGGTTCAGATCAGCATCCAGGAATTCAAAACGCTCATTGGTCTGCTGCTGGTCGGATATTGTGTGCTCATGCTTATTAGACGTTCGGTTCCGAAGATTCGGACACAGAACTCATGGGCCAACGGTTTGGTTGGCCTGGGTGGGGGCGTGCTTGGCGGCCTTGCGGGATTGTCGGGCGTGCTTCCGTCAGTCTGGGCAACGCTTCACGATTGGGACAAGGAGGAAGCCAGGAGCGTTTTCCAGACCTTCAACCTGACAATTCTTTTTGTTGCTGGGCTCTCCCAGGCAATGCAGGGCCTTTTCACCCGCGAATTGATCTTGCTCGCAGCTTTCGCCTTGCCCGGAACGATCATCGGAGCCTGGCTTGGCAAACGGATCTATCTCAAGATCAGCGATGACCGGTATAACCGGATCGTACTGATCCTGCTGTTTGTTGCGGGCGTTCTGTTGATCGGTACGAGCATTTTATCGTGAGAACATTGCTGCAAAGGCGTTTAGCATTTCTTCTTCCGGAACATCCCGTATTCGGGTGGCGATGATCCAGTGATGGCCAAACGGATCGCGCACCCGGCCGGCACGGTCGCCATAGAACTGATCGGCGATCGGAAAGATCTCCTCAGCGCCTTCATCCAATGCAGACTGAAAGACAGCATCGGCATCGGCAACATGAAGATTTAGCACCACGGAAGTGCCGCTCATGTTCTCAGGGCTTTGGGAACCAATGCTGGGCATCTCGTCAGCCAGCATGATCTTTGCACCTTCAATCTCGATTTCTGCATTCATGCAGGTTCCGTCCGGCGCCACCAATCGCGCCCTGATCTCCTTGGCGCCGAATGCCCGTTCGTACCAGCCGATTGCCTCGCCCGTCTTTGCGACCTGCAGGTACGGTGTGATACCGCGCATTGGCAACTCCCTTGAACTAGCAGTAACGCTCCGGCCCGATCCATTGGGCCTCTGAATACCGATCCCCGTAAGCCCAGCCAACGGGCAGGACAGCGTTGACCCGATCCAGATCTGTTTGCGTCAAATTCGATGCAGCACCCGATACACTTTCCCGCAGATGATCGACAGAGCGGGTGCCGGGTATTGGGATGACGTGATCTCCCTGCGCCAACAGCCAGGCATTTGCCAGACCCGCGGCAGGTATTCCCATCTCGGCGGCAAGGCTTCGGAATTTATCCGTGATCTTCAGGTTCTCAGTCAGGTTCGGTTCCTGGAACCGTGGATTTTGACCCAGAAACGGCAAATCAGCGATCCGCTCACGCGATACCGGGTTGTCGGTCAAAATCGAGCGTCCCAAGGGCGAAAAAGCAACGAAAGCAGCGCCAAGCTCGGCGCAGGTTTGTACCAGCCCTAGGTCCGGATAACGGCTTGAAAGCGAATACTCGGATTGTACCGCTGCAATCGGATGTACTGCCGCTGCTCGCCGCAAGGTCGAGGGTGCTATTTCTGAAAGTCCGATCGCGCGCGTCTTGCCCTTCTCGACAAGCCGGGCGAGATTGGCGGCAGTTTCCTCGGGCGTAAAGCGAGGGTCGCGGCGGTGGGCATAGAACAGGTCAACGTAATCGACGCCCATTCGTTGCAGCGAACCATCCAGCTCGGATTCAAGATGTTCGGCGGAATTGTCGAATGACCGATTGCCGTCGGCATCCCGCCTGATGGTTGCCTTTGTCGCAATTACGAATTCATCGCGAACGCCGGGATGAGATTTCAAATAACTGCCGATCGCGTTTTCGGATTTACCCATGCCGTAAACATTCGCCGTGTCCAGATGGGTTACGCCCAATTCGCGGCAGGCATCCAGGATTGCGTGACTTTCCGTCTCATTTGTTGGTCCGTACATGTCGGAAAACGACATCGCACCGTAACCGATCGCCGATATTTCCGGACCATCGGCACCCAGTTTACGCTTTTGCATATTTGCTCCGAAGTTAGTCGCTGCGGTGAGGCTTCAACAATTCTGGTAGGCGGATTTCATTTATAATTGTATTTTCCAAACCGCTGGCGATCAAGGTGTCCGATTGAAATCGAAAGGGGGCAGCACCTCTTCACAATTGTGCCATTGCAAAATGCGCCGGTGCCGGAAATTCCACTGTACCTTGCTTGGTAACATAGCCTGCAAGCCGCTCTCGTGCTTGGACCTTTAGCGTATCTAGCTGATCTGGATTGACCATGGATGCAAGGGTCCACCCGCCGATTTCCGTGTCCAGCCAATAATCTAGCGACGGTTGCAGGACTGTGCCCACATAATGGGTAATCTCAGCATTCGCCAATCTGCCAGCATCAAGCAATTGCGCAAGGGTTTCTTTGTCGCCCAGACAGAAAGGTGCCTTCAGCGCTTCCGCTGCGTCTGCGCCGACAACTTCACCGATTAAGGGAATTAGATCGCAGTAACCGGGAGATTTATCCCAACGTTCGAATACAGCGATAGCTACTTTTCCACCGGGTCTGGTGACCCGCCCCATTTCGGATAGGGCCTTTTTTTGTCGATGAAAAACATCAATCCGAACTGACAAGTGACGGCATCAAATTCGCCATCTTCGAACGGCAGCGCTTCTGCAGGCGCGGTTTGAAACTTGGCTTGAGGCGCCAAACGGCGCGCGACACTGTTCATGCCTGCATTGATGTCAACGGCGGTTACCAAGGCATCGGCGTCAATTGCTGCACGGGTTACGACCCCTGTACCAGAAGCTACATCAAGCAATTTATCACCGGAACCGACCCCAGTTTGTTCCAACAGCGGTTTGGCAAATTGCCCGAACAATGCCGGTACGAATTGTTTTTCATAAATTTCGGCAGCTTCAGCGGTAATTTGGCCCGCGGCGGCATCCTCATTACTGTCCACCATGATCAATCTCCAGTTTTGCAGACGACAGATAGGCAAACCTGACATTCATTGATTGTCATGAATAGTTCAATTTCTGTAGCAAAGATAAAGAGCAATAGCGTCCGGCTATCCAGAGAGGAGGAGCGTTGCGATGCGAAGTTACGGTCAGTTTTGTCCGGTGGCGAAGACCGCCGAGGTCTTCTGCCAGCGCTGGAACGCTTTGATCATTCGAGATCTTGCCTGGGGTTCAAGCAGATTTTCCGAACTCAAGCGTGGTGTACCGATGATGTCACCAGCGCTGCTGACGCAAAGGCTCAGGGCTCTGGAGCGTGAAGGCATCGTTGAACGCCGGGCAAAGAACGGAACACGTGTATTTACCTATCACCTGACGGAGGCTGGCCTTGAATTCGTGCCGATAATTGACGCCATGGGCGTGTGGGGCCGCCGCTGGACACGGCGCGAACTTGAGGATGGCGAAATCGATATGGATCTACTGCTTTGGGGGCTGGAAAGCTCCGCAAAGTTCGATGCTTTTGGCCGGGTCCCGACCGTAATCCAGATTGAATTCGCCGATCAGCCGGAAAACAAGCGCAAGTGGTGGTTCCTGAATGATGACGGTCGCTGTCAGCTATGCGTGGACGACCCCGGGTTTGCCGTGGATATTTATCTTTCCGGAAAGACTGAGGATTTCATCCACGTCTATTTGGGTGATTTCACTTTGCATTTCGCAATAGACGAAGGATTGCTCGAGGCCATCGGGACCGGGTCCGATATCAAGAAACTGGAGTCTTGGTTCAATCTTGGCCCGCTTTCAAAAGTCGAATCCCGGCGTGAGACCCTTGAGATAGCTGAGCGCAACTGAAACCGACCAGCTTGGCTCTCTTTGACATTGATAGATAAAATCTATGAGAAATCGCGCGAAGTTCAATTTTAATTTCACATGACTGCGCACCATATCTGTGATGGATAAGGAGTGTTCAGATGACAACTAGCGATATCGAGTATGCGACCCGCGACCAGGTTAATGCACGCAGAAACTATCTCATGGGTCTGTGGGCAGGAAGAATGCTTGGACTGAGGGAGCGTCAACTCTCGGAATATGTATATGAAGTAATGATCTCGGATCATAAGGAGCCCGGACCGCAGGTTGTCGTCAGAAAACTCAGCCGTGACCTGGCGGATGCCGGTATGGAGATCGGTGAAGCGGAAGTGCTTCGTCAGTTGACCATGACAGAGAAGAGCGTTCGGTCCGAATTGCTCGCGACCGATTGATTTCGATTTTGTTTGAGCTGGAAAGGGTAAGGCAATGTCCCAACAAAAGTTCCTTGAAGTTCGCCTGGGTATAATCGAGGCAAAAATTCAGCAGGTTTCTTCGCGTCCGCGTGGTGATGAGATCAGGCTTGGACTGCTCAAGCAGATGAGAGATTCGGTTTCGATGGAAATTCGGAAGCTGGAACACGGTGACAGCTTCGACATCGGCAAAACAGTATCCATGGCATCATAGGAGGTTTCATGTTCTGGAAGTTTACAAATTCTGAAAGCAGTTCAGACCAACCGATCAGAAACGAACGCCTGCTGGAGTTGGATAGGCGCATGAGTGAATATCTCGTGACAAAGCCACAGGCACAACTTTGGGATCGTGTTAATTCACAAAGAAATGCCGTGCGCAGTGAGATTACCGATCAAGACCCGCGGTAAAGCTATTGGAAGTCCAGGCTCAGGGCGATCTAAACTGATCGCGCAGTTGAGCCTGTGACTTCAGCCTAAACTACGCCAGGCGCAAACGATAATCATTCCCGGCGGTATCTTGTTATTGCCCATTGGCCGAGTGGCGACGATTTATTTCGTCATGCTGTTCACGAATCCTGCTGTCCCACTGCGCCTTGATGAAACTTAGGACAGCGATGATTTCTTCATCTGTCAGGATGTCCTTGTAGACAGGCATATCGGATTCATAGTCCTTTAGATTCGCTATATCGGCCAATCCGTATTTT
>JANQQM010000046.1 GCA_028289365.1 Salaquimonas sp.
CTCCCGGGTGTTGACCGGTGGCAGGTGCATCTCCGACCCCTTCGCCAGGCGGTAGGCCAGCACGATCTTCAACGCCGCCAGCGCGGTGACAAACGGCAACACCACCATCAGCGTCTTCAGCCAGATCGGCGAGTGGATGTAGATTTCGGCTAGTGGTTGCATGGTCATATTTCCCTCGTCATCCTCGGGCTTGACCCGAGGATCCATACCGATATCTGTCGGTTGGTTATGCAGGTGCAGGCAAGGAAAGATCGGTGGAACCTTTTCACCTTCACACTTTTCCGAAACATCACGGTATGGATCCTCGGATCACGGCTGCGCCGGTCCGAGGATGACGGAGAAAGTGGCGCTCGTTTGATAGTTCGAATATCCATGTGTTCTCCCCAATTTCATTCAAGCAAATAGTCACGATGTTTGCGGCCACAACGCAGACGGACTCCCCTCCCCCTTGTGGGGAGGGGTTGGGGGAGGGGTTTGTGGATTATCCGCAGATACAGAATTCACGGTTCCTTCCTATCTCCCCACCCCGCCCGCGCTTGCGGCCTTCGGCCTCGCTGGGCGACCCTCCCCACAAGGGGGAGGGTTCAGGCGCTCCGCGCCTTTCCCAAAAAACAAAAACGGCCACCAGAGCTTCCTCTGATAGCCGGGGAGTTAGTAAGCCGTACACGGACGGCCGCCATGACCTTTAGACGAGAGTCCTGGACATACGCCACAGCCTCCCCGACCATTATTATAATCGAGGAGGCATCTTACGGTTGATGCCAACCGCCGTGTATGGGGTTACTACGCCCCGGAATCGGCAAGGTGCCGAATCCAATTGCACTTATAGGTGGTATCAGGGGAGATTGGAAGGGGGTGGATTATTTGGATTTGCTAATCAGCACTGATAAGCATGATTGAATCAGATCAAAGTTGATTGGCTTTCGTCCCCAACAAGTATGCGGAAAAGTCTTCCTTCACCTGTCGAACCTGGCGGAAAATTTGCGGTATTAAATTTTTCATCGGGTATTTTCAAGTCGGAGAAAGATTTTACCAATAGTTCAAAGGAAATTGAACCACCCGGGACACCTTGGAGATTGTAGTAGTGGGAATAGGCGCGCATTAGGGCCCTGAACCCGTTTGTACGGTTGAGCACCAGACCTTCCTTTTTTCGGCTTTCCCATGCTTCCGGCCACACGGTACGGACGGCGTCGAAATATGTAAAAATTGCTTCACCAATTTCTATATCTTTTTCATCTATAAACTGATTTCTGAATGGTAGTTTCCAGAGGTCGCTATCTGTTGCCCTTTCTAGGCTTTTTCCCTTTAAGATTAGATCCCGATCGCCCTTAGGATCTCTTGAGATGTAGCGCATAAGCATCTCTACAAATCCAGCTTGTGAGATTGGCTCAAATCGACCGGGTACTGTTGTAATTCCTAATCTCTTTATACGTGTATAAAATGGACTTTTTTTATCTTTGTCTAAAGCAACCGCGATATTATGACAGGTTTTTTGAGGGCTTCTTGATTTCGAAAGTGCATAGAGATCGTATACAAGACTTCTATTTACTTTGGTTTGTTCCAAATTCACAGTTGAAAATATATGTGCTTGATCAGAAACATCCGCGCCTACGAAAATGGATACTGGTACATCGAATTTATCACCATGAAAATTAAATAATCCGGCAATTCTATGCTGACCATCAATTACTCTAGCTAAGTTACTCATTGCGATTGATGGATTTTCATCACCTTTTTTAACGTTTGAGACTATTAGCTTCTTTTTATCCTTATCGTAACTAGCATGTTCCTCTTCAATAGCGATTATTATAGCCGTCGGAAAGGAAGCGTCATAAAAATTTACATACGCTTCTAGATCTGAAACTCGTTTTTGATTAAGTGGCCTTTGTATTCCCAAGTAACGCTCTACGTCTCTTTCGTCCTGTATGACTCTCCTGACATCGAAGTAGGTAATTTTTGTAATTAAGTCGAATGGTATCGACGCAATGTACAAATCACCAATTGGTTGAATCGATTTCAAACAATCGAATTCATAAGTAATTGGAGACGGATCAACCAAATCTAATAGCAGATTACTCATCTCTATTTTGCCATTTCTTCAGGAATTCTCTTTCATCGTTTCCTAAATTTTTTCCTATATTTTCCAACTCATTTCTGTAAACTGAAACAGAAAATAAACAAGATAGTGAAAAAATATAAATAAAAATAGAAAAATAAAACAAGAACTCTGTATTTAGAACTACATTAATATCTTTTACAGCATTTAAATTTGAAAAACCGAAGCATATTGCTGCAACCATACAAATTAGTATAGCAATAATAAAAAAACTCGCACCATAAGGAAATTCAAAATTTATTTTTCCGAATAACCTATTATCATTTTCATCGGCGCTTTCTTCATTGTCTATTTCTACGTATCTTTTAGTTATTAAGTAAATAAGAGGTCCAATCAATGCTGCCGAGTATATAAATAAATCCCCTCTTTCCAGAGATTTTTTAATAAGGACGAAAGAACCTGGGCTATCTTTCAAAAGAAAGGAAATCGCCAGGGGAAAAAACCATAGGGGCAATGTCGAAAACATTGTCCCAATTAATAACTCCTTGATCGAAGAGTTAACGGACTTTCTGCCGGCACTGAATAGTCTTCCGTATAAGGGAATTTTATGATAGAATTTCAAAGTATTTCCCTATTTGTAATTAGCGCCTCTGATACGTGATTGCGCCCTTTATTATTCCCACTAATTACAGAATACCTATTTATTGATTTTGTTAAAAAATAATTCTTATATAGTTTCAAAATTGAGTCGTGATTTGCGTTTGTAAGATAAATTATTGCGCCACGTTTATCTGCTCTAACAAGACTATTTCTTAATCGCAACTGATCATCCCAAGTAAAAATATTTTGATTATATTTAATAAAACCATTATAATTATGTGCAACAGTATATGGTGGATCAACAAAAATAAAATCCCCACATTGTGCTGAATCAATTGTACATTGAAAATCGCAGCACTGTATATCTACCTTTTTTAAAAAAGAACTTATTGCGGAAAAATCATCTGTTTCAAATATAATTTTCTGCTTAGTACCTATCGGTACATTAAACTGACCCTTTAAATTTTCCCTGTACAGTCCATTCCAACAAGCTCTATTCAAGTAAATGAACTGCGCAGCTCTTGTATAAAGCGAGCGCTTCTGTTGGCTGCGTATACTGTAATAGTAGTCTTTACAGTGATTTTCATGATGGACTTTTAGATTATTCCATACCTTTGTCCAATTATCTCTGATTGCTACATAAGTCTCTATAAGTCGGAAATTGATATCAGATAGAAGTGCGGATTCCGGTCGATGATGGAAAAATACTGCTCCTCCACCTAAAAATGGCTCGATATAACGTCCGGAATACTCAGGAATTTGGAACTCTTCGCGATCTACGATCCAGCGTTTGCCGCCTGCCCATTTCAGAAACGGTCTCATCTTCAAACCAAAATCCCCCTTTGCGTTATACTTCAACATAGAGACGATTCAGTCACCGTCTGCAATTTGATAGTGCAGAGAAATTGTTGAATAATTATCAAAATGGGACTGTTCTGGTTACATAGAACTTCCTACACCCAAACTACCAACCCATTAAACCTAGCCTCCGACCACCAGCCGGTTGACCAGCAGATCGTCGGGGTGGGTTTGCGACGACGGGTGCGATGCCCGTATCCCGCCTTGAGGATCCCCCTCACCCAATCACAACTCTATACCCCGCCCGGGGGAAGTGGACGTGCAAATCGCCGGCTTCGGCGTCCAGGTGGCGGATGGTGACCGAGTTGGCGTCGGAAGAAACCAGCGTGCCGACGACCGGCTGTTCGCCGCCATCGACGTCTGGTTCCACCGTGACCTGCATGCCCGGTTTCAGGCCCTGCGGGTCGTGTTCGTCGATGCCGGACATCGGTACCGGTTCGCAGGCCCTGGCGCGGGCGATCGCATCTTCGGCTGACATTTCGGAGGACTGGCCATGGCCCAGATCCCGGACATTGGCCTCCCAGCGTTCGAAATGCGGGAATTCCGACAGCATGCGCGGCCCGCCTTCCCAGCGGCCGCGGATGAACCAGACGACGTGGTAGATCTGGGCGTCTATCGCGGCGGGTGCGTCGCCCAGCAGGAATTTGCGGCCATCGGCAAGCTGGTCATTGAGCCAGGTAAAGGGCGCGCGGGCCTGGGCGACCAGATGCGGCAGGGCGGCGTTGGCGGCTTTCAACCCCTCGGCCCAATCCGGCCCGATATAGAGGCGGCCCCGGTCCTCGGCGAAATCCGCCGGCAGGTCCTCGTTCTGCGCGCCCAGGACGATCTTGACGGAAAGCGTGAACAGATCGCCATCGGTCCAGCGGCTGAGCGACCACATCAGGCCGGTTTCGGAATTCGGAAACAGGCTCGATGCGGGGTGGCGCTGTTCCAGTTCGCGGATGATGCGCTGGCTGTCGCAAAAGATGTCGGCGCCGATCTGCATGACCGGTGTCCGGCGATAGCCGCCGGTAAGCTGGGTCAGCATTGGCTTTGGCGGGATGCGCGGAATGGTCACCGTGCGCCAGTCGAGGCCCTTGATGCCAAGCACGACGCGCACCTTTTCGGCAACCGGCGACTGGGGGTAATTGTGCAGAATGATCTCTTGCGCTTCAGCGCTCATGGCTATTTCTCCGGGGAAATTCAATGGGTCCTGACCCTAGAGACTTAGCTGAAACCACCGCTTCTTGGGAAGCCCTTTGGTGCCATTCTGCCGGCCTGGGCGCGGTCGCCGATCCATTCGGCCAGTTCCTGGCGGGACTTGGTGAAGGTGCGGCCGGCGGAATCTTCCCAGGTCAGGCCGTCTGCCATGGCGAAGGTCTTGGCATCCTTCACGCCGCCATCCTTGTAGCGCTGCAGGCGAACGCCCTTGCCGCGACCCATTTCGGGCACCTGGTCAAGCGGGAAGATCAGGAGCTTGCGGTTCTCGCCGGTAATGGCGACGTGATCGCCGGTAACCGTCACGCAAATCTTGGCCTCGTCGGGCAATTTGACATTCATCGCCTGCTTGCCCTTGCGGGTATTGGCAATCATGTCGTTTTCATTGACCACGAAGCCGTTGCCGACGGTTGAGACCAGCAGCAGTTTGCGATCCGGCTGGTGCTTGAAGGCGGAGATGACGTCGGTATCGCTTTCCATCTCGACCATGACCCGCACCGGCTCGCCATGGCCGCGCCCGCCCGGCAGCTTTGCCGCTTCCAGGGTGAAGAACTTGCCGCCGGTGGCGAACAGCAGGATCTTGTCGGTCATCTCGGCATGGAAGGCGGTTGCCAGGCCATCGCCTTCCTTGAAGGACAAGGCAGAGAAATCGGTGAGGTGCCCCTTCATCGCCCGCAGCCAGCCCTTCTTGGACAGGACCACGGTGACCGGCTCCTTCTCGATCATCGCCTGCTGGATGTCGGCCAGATCATGTTCGGGTGCATCGCCAAACTGCGTGCGCCGGGCGCCGAGCTCGGTCTTCAGCGAGAATTCGTCGCGGATCTGGCGGATGTCGTCGGCCAGCACCTTCCACTGCATTTCCTCGGAAGCAAGCAGCGCCTCGATCTGGCCCTTCTCGACCATCAGGCTCTCATGCTCCTTGCGGATCTCGATTTCCTCGAGCTTGGCCAGCGCGCGGAGCCGCATGTTGAGGATTGCCTCGACCTGGATTTCGGTCAGGTCAAAACGCTTGATCAGCTTCTGTTTCGGCTCGTCCTCGAAACGGATGATGCGGATGACCTCATCGATATTGAGATAGGCGATCAGCAGACCACCCAGGACCTCCAGCCGCTTTTCGATCTGCGCGAGGCGGAAGCGCGAGCGGCGCTGCAGGACTTCGCGGCGGTGATCCAGCCATTCACGCAGCACCTGCGATAGCGACAGGACCCGCGGGACCTTGCCATGCGACAGCACGTTGAGATTAAGCGAGACGCGGTTTTCCAGATCGGTCAGCTTGAACAGCGACTCCATCATCAATTCGGGATCGACCGCCCGGCTTTTCGGCTCGATGACGATGCGGATGTCTTCGGCAGATTCATCGCGAATGTCGTCGACCAGCGGCAATTTGCGCGCCAGCAAATGTTCGGCGATCTTCTCGATCAGTCGCGATTTCTGGACCTGGTAAGGAATCTCGGTCACGACAATCCGGTAGCCGCCGCGGCCAGTATCTTCCTTTTCCCATTTGGCACGGACGCGGAAAGACCCCCTGCCCGTCTTGTAGGCCTCGATGATTGACGCCTTGTCATCGACGATTATGCCGCCGGTCGGGAAATCCGGGCCCTTGACCATCTCGACCAGTTTCTCGATGGTTGCGCCCGGATATTTGATCAGGTGGATGGCGGCGTCGCATAGTTCGGCGGCATTATGTGGCGGGATGGAGGTTGCCATGCCGACGGCAATTCCGGTTGCGCCATTCGCCAACAGGTTGGGGAAAGCACCCGGCAGGACGACGGGTTCGGAATCCTCGCCGTCATAGGTCTCGCGGAAATCGACCGCATCTTCGGCGATGCCCTCCATCAGCAGGGTCGCAACCTCGGTCATGCGAGCTTCGGTGTAACGCATGGCAGCGGCGTTATCGCCATCGACATTGCCGAAATTGCCCTGACCGTCGACCAGCGGATAGCGGACTGCGAAATCCTGGGCGAGACGCACCAAGGCGTCATAAACAGATTGATCGCCATGCGGGTGGAATTTACCGATGACATCGCCAACGATACGGGCGCATTTCTTGAACCCGGTATTGGGGTCAAGCCGCAGAATGCGCATGGCGTGCAGAATGCGCCGCTGGACCGGCTTCAGGCCGTCACGGACATCGGGCAGCGCCCGTCCCATAATCGTTGAAAGCGCGTAGGCTAGATATCGCTCTTCCAGGGCCGATTTCAGATCGACGGCATCAATTTCGTCCCCGCCCTCGCCGCCAGGCGGGGGAATCAGGTCTTTTCCCATAGAAACGGGTTAGCGCGGGCTGGGGTCCGGGGCAAGTGGGTATCACCGGTTCGGTGGACAAATTGCTGAGCGAACGATCGAAACAGGATGCTATTTCTTCCAGAAACCAGCACGTCGTTCCAGGCGCTGCCAGTACCAATCCAATTCGTCAAGTACATCACTGGCGCCGGCCTCGTGCCAGCCATCGATGAAGCCGGCGAGCATTGCCGTATCGGATGACAGATCATGGCCATTGCCGATCATCGCCGGCAGGCTCTTTGCCATATGGACGTCATTCAGATAACCGAATTGAACCTGCAATCGCTTCAGCTCCTTGCGGAACCGCCGCCATGCCTTCTGTTTAAGAAGAGATTGCAGAAACTCCATCGCATAGCGAAGTTTTTTCAAGTCCTTGCGCAATTGATGCCGTTCGGCCTCGTCGAGGTTTTCGAGGTTATGGGCGCGTTTGGTCACGGTTTTCCAGAACTTGGAGATGGTCTTGCGCGCGAACTGCCTGGCTGTTGTCTGCGAAGCAGCTGACGCAAATTCGCCGCCGCTCCAGCCATGTTGCAGGAGCATCAGGCGCAGCAACAGTCCGTTCCATCTGGCAGATCCGATATCGGCGCGAACTGCTTCACGCATCAGGGTGCAGCGGCTCTTCAGCATGTTGACAAGCGGCTCGTTCTCCGGCTGCCTGCCGGATCCCTGGATTGCAGAAAGGGCAATATCTTCATAAAGCACATCTGCGTCCCTGAGATCGCCAACAATGCGCCCAACCTCGCGCAGTTCACTGGCCAATGCGCGGAGGTCGGCATTGTCCAGATAAGGCCGGAACATTCGCAATGCGGTACGAAGCCGGCGTATGCCAACTCGAAGCTGGTGGGCGAATTCCGGATCGTCCTGTTCCAGCAATCCAAACCAGTTCGGCAAAATCTGGGAGATGGCGGAGCCGCAGATCAGGGTAAATGCCTGGGCGACGTTCATGTCATCCGTCAATTTTGGCTGTGTTGCCCGAACCGGATCGGGAAGCCCCTCCGGGCCTAAACCTTCCAGCAGTGCGAAGCCACGGGCTGCCTTGTTCAAGCTCGCCAGACGCAATGGCACACCATTGAAGATTGCTTCCGCCAGGGGCAACAGGTCTGAAGGTCGGCCGGATTTCAGCTCCAGTTCCGCCTCGAGAAACACTTCGCTTAACCCGCCGGCCGAAACCGTTGCACGATCAAGCGAAAGTTCAGCGACAGCATCCTCAAAACCGAGCAAGACGCTGGTGCGGTCAACATCGCAATTTACCATTGGGTTCAGGCTTTGGTCCGAAACCAATTCGGTCACCTGCTTGCGGACCCGCTCGTCGGATATACGTTCAAGATCGGTTTCTTTGCTTTCGACAACGTCTTCAATCTCGATTGGGTTTGACACACCCTGGGTCACGCCGGTTTGCACCTTCACCGTTTGGGTGAGCTTTGAGACGCCATTGCCGGTCTTGCGTATTCTGAGGGTCACGCCATTGCGATGAAGGGCAAGATCGCCTGTGTCGAAATAGGTGGTCGGGAGCATGTTGTTGCTGGCAGGAGAAAGGGCAAGCTCCGTTTGCCCAGCGTGATTCAGCAGATGCGCAAAATCGGTTTCCCGCAGGTTGAGCTTGATCTCAAACTCGCGATCCAGATCAACTGCCAAGTAACTCTCCCATACTCAAACCGGCAATTTAGATATCGCTAAAATCTTACTGCCAATACGGAATACTTCATTACGCCTTGTTTTACAAAGCGTTGCTCAAACTTTCATGATCTGAGTTAATTTGGGAGGCGATCAGATAAAGGCCGCAGACAGGAATCGATCGACCGCCTTGGTCACCGATCCGCTCTTGCCGATGTCCCTGGCGATTGAACCATGGGTGTAGTTGCGCCCGTCAAACAGGGTGACGCTGGTCCCCCTGCCGCGCAGTTCCCTGGCAAAACCGGTTGCGAGTGCCTTGCGGCGTTCATAGTCAGATCGGGAGTAAAGGATCAGGAATGGCGGGTAGCCACTGTTTCGATCGACATAGGTGATCGGCGAATATTTGACCCAGTCCGACTGTCTTGTGCCAAATGCCTGGCGGTAGACCCTTGCCATGGAGTTGTTCCGCAACCGGTAATATTCAGGCAGGTCGTAGGCCTGAACATCGTTGGCGACCACGCCGCGCACTGGGCCGGCAAGTTTCTTGACGGCAATCAGGGAAACGAGATGCGATCCGGCGGAGTGACCCATGATCACGATTTTTGAAGGATCGCCACCATATTTGCCAATGTTGTTCCGCACCCATCGAATGGACTTCACAATGTCGGATACCTGGCCATCAATGGTCGTCTTCGGCACCGGCCGGTAATCAACAGAAACCAGCATGTATCCGCGAGACTTGGCATAGGATGGCAGGTTGTAGACCTTGGTGCGCTTGCCCTTGATCCATCCGCCACCATGTACATAGACAATGACCGGGACTTGTGTTTTCGGCTTTGCCGAGACCAGTGCGAACAGGCCCTTTGGCCGATCCGGGTGGGGCGAATAAATATCAGCCTTGAGCGTTCCACTGACGCTGACAGTTTTCGGCTTTGTGCTTGTTTGATTCGTTGTCGCCTGACTGCTTCTCGCAACCGCAGAATATTGCGGATTGGAGAACGCCAGGCCGCTGCCGCCGGTGGATTGGCAAGCCGACAAACCGGCAAGACCGGCCATCAGGAAAATGCTCACAAAGAAAAGACGCATCATGCGACTCCAGGCGGGATTTGCGACTTGGGTAACATGGGCATAAGCGATTAGAAAGCCCGCGGAAATGGTTTTTTGGAGAGTGCACCAGATATGCAACATATCGTTCGCCAAAAGGATTTGACCCTGGATGCAGCATCGAAAATCTTCACCTGAACCTGCAAATGCATCCTGTAGCCCCAATGCTTGTTAATTGCTGATTACTGTGTTTACATAATAAATATCACAATAAACAAATATTTCTTCAGCAATGGATAGTTTGCCATGAATTATACAATGCTTAGATATCATAAATTCTTCAAAAATAACAAAGAAGCGACGCAGCGAACGCTGGATGGTCTGCGCAGAATACGAGAATGGATACGAAAACCAGCCGACGAGGATGGTGGCGGTGTGCCGCATAAAGATTCAGAAAAGACCCTGTTGTTGGCGACCTGGAACATCCGCGACTTTGGCAAGGATCGCGGCTATGGAGACCGTAATCTCGAATCGATCTACTACATCGCCGAAATAATTTCCGCGTTCGATCTGGTTGCCCTGCAGGAAGTCAATGCGGATATGAGCCTGTTCAATTCCGTCATGCGCGCACTCGGCAGAAGCTGGGATTACATAGCTACCGATGTAACCGGCAATCAGGAAAGAATGGTTTTTGTGTTCGACAAGCGGAAGGTCTATTTCCGTTCCATCGTTGGCGAGATCACATTACTGGAAAACGAGCTAATCCGTATGAGCCAGACGCTTGAACTTCCAGAAGATTCAAAACTGACAGACAAGGACGGTAATCCGCTACCACTTCCGGAAGGTGCAATTCTTGAATTGCCGGAAGGGAATAAAAGTCTTTCGGGCAAGCAATTCAATCGTACGCCGTTCATGGTTTCGTTCGGCGCCGGATGGTTCAAGTTCAATCTTTGTACCGTGCATTTGCTGTTTGGTAGCGGAAAGGAAGGATTGAAACGCCGTATCGCGGAAATTTCCAAGATCGCCAAGGAATTCAAGGATCGAGGCACCAAGGAGCGAAAGGAAAAGCGCGAACTTGCAGAAGCGCAGGGGCGCGAGCTCGACCAGCATGATCTGGAGACCTACATCCTGTTGGGTGATTTCAACATTCTGGCTCCAAATGAGAATACGGGAGAAAGCGAAACGCTGAATGCGCTTCTCGACAACGGATTTGGCATGCATCCCAATCTCCGGGAAAAACCCACCAACATGTTCCAAACCGAATTTTATGATCAAATCGCGGTGCTGGAACGCCATGGTGTCGTACGCATGAAGGATGCCTCGGCAGGGGTTCTGAACTTCTTTGATGTGGTCTACCGCGCTTCCGAGGATGATGTCGCCGTTCGCAAGATGAAATCGGGCGAGGAATTCCCTGCAGCCGATGTTTCGGACTTTGATGCCTATTTCGAGAAGATGGGTGAATCGAAAATGCGCGACACCCATGCGAAGAAGCGAACCTTTGTCGGAAATGTGAAAGTCAAAAAGGGCGACCCGAGAACGCGGGATCAACAGCGCGAATGGTATGCGACCGAATGGCGAACCTATCACATGTCCGATCATCTGCCGATGTGGATGGCGTTGGAAGTCGATTTTGCCGAAGATTATTTTGACAAAATAGAAGGCGAAATACAGGACTGACACCCATTCAATAAACAATGAATGGCTGGCGCATCAAGGTTTCGAATATTCGGGTGCCGAGCCTTGTGTAGCTACCATTCGAGGTCGAACAATCTGGTCAGAAATTTAACGAAACACCAGCGCGGATTTGATAGAAGTCATTTATTCTGACAAAATCATTTTTGTCCACACCACTGACTAGTTCATCTTCAAAAAAACTGTGTTTGGGCATTCCGTCATAATATAGTCCTTCCAGCCGAACGTGTAGCCGATCGGTTAACGCCTGTTCGAAGCCGAGACCGACAACATACCCAATCGAGCGTAAGTTCTTCGAACCGCTGTGCGGTGCGGTAAACACATCATCGCGGATAATGAATTCACTGGGCAGATAGGCGAGCCCGCCGGTTGCATAGAGCAGAGTTTCTTCGCTAACTAAAACGCCTAACCTTGCCCGCGCGGATGCGACAAGTTTCACTTCGTGCGTCGCTCTATCGTGTCGGCCATCTTCTTGAACCGCCGTCTCTGAAAAGTCCCCATATCCTATATCACCTTCGATACCCAGCAGAACATTTTCATAGACTTTGTTGTATCCGATGTAACCACCGAAAATGCCGCCGTTATTCCATCGGTTTGAAAAATTCTCTCTCCATTCAGGAACCTCATCCCTGTCGATTATGCCTTCAAACCTTGCGCCAGCTACTCCTCCAAAAATTCCTGCATAGAAACCTTCAAATCCGCCTCGTATCGCAAATTGCTCCCCGGCCACATCAGATGCGGACAATGTAACCGAAGCTGTTGATAAAAATAACGCATATGCAAGTGAAGAATACTTCATTTTGCACCCCCAAATTTTCCCCAATACGGCGCGCAATGCGGCCGATTAACAAATCATCAACCATAACAATTAATATTCTGCTAATATACGGACGGGCACGAAAACATGCGTTTCGACCAGCGCTTGCGCATAAGCGAGGTCTTTGAAATCCAAGTTTAGTTATGTTGTCTGACCTATCTGGCGCCGGATCTGAAGCTACAGTCGCAGAGAAGCACTTGCCGGTTCAGAGGTGGAATCAATCGCTCAATCTTTTTTCTGCGGAATGACCCGGACGCCCAACTCCTGGAGCTGAGCTGCCGTTGCCTTGGATGGTGCACCCATCAACAGATCATTGGCCTGCTGGTTCATCGGGAACAGCGCGATGTCGCGCAGGTTTTTTGCGCCGGTCAACAGCATGACAATGCGGTCGATACCAGCAGCCATGCCACCATGCGGCGGCGCGCCGTACTGGAACGCCCGATAAAGACTGCCGAATTCAGTTTCGATTTCCTCTCGGCTCAGGCCAACATTTTCGAATGCCTTGACCATCAGATCCGGCATGTGGTTTCGCACGCCGCCTGAGACGATTTCCGATCCATTGCAGACCAGGTCATATTGATAAGCCTTGATCGACAGCAGATCCTCGCTTTCGAGCGCCTCTAGGCCACCCTGCGGCATGGAGAACGGGTTGTGCGAGAAATCGATCTTCTTGTTATCTTCATCCCATTCATAGAAGGGGAAATCGACAATCCAGGCCAGTTCGAACCGGTCACGGTCGAGCAGGTCGAGTTCTTCGGCGGCACGGTCGCGCGCCAATCCGGCAAAGGCGTGGAATTTCTTCGGATCGCCTGCCGCAAAGAAACAGGCGTCGCCGGGCTCCAGACCCAATTGCTGACGAAGTGCTTCCGTGCGTTCCGGACCAATATTCTTGGCGAGCGGGCCGGCACCCGCAATCGCGCCATCTTCCTCGCGCCAGAAAATATAGCCAAGACCGGGCTGGCCCTCGCCTTGTGCCCAGGAGTTCATCCGATCGCAAAATGCGCGGGAGCCGCCAGTCCTGGCCGGAATTCCCCAGACCTGGTGCTTGTCTGATGCCGCCAGAATGTTGGCGAAAACCTTGAAACCGGAATCGCGGAAATGTTCCGACACATCCTCCATGACAATCGGATTGCGCAAGTCCGGCTTGTCGGTACCGTATTTGCGGATTGCCTCGTCATAAGGAATGCGTGGAAAGGATTCTGTTACCGGCTTGCCTTCGGCAAATTCGATGAAGACGTCCCGAAGCACGGGTTCCATTGTCTCCAGAATTTCGTCCTGGGTGACAAAGCTCATTTCCACGTCAAGCTGGTAGAATTCTCCATAGAAGCGGTCTGCCCGCGGATCTTCATCGCGAAAGCAGGGGGCGATCTGGAAGTACCGGTCGAAACCGGAGACCATCAGAAGCTGCTTGTAGATCTGTGGTGCCTGGGGCAGCGCGTAGAATTCGCCCGGATGCAAACGGGATGGCACCAGAAAATCGCGGGCGCCTTCAGGGGAAGAGGCCGTCAGGATCGGTGTCTGGAATTCATTAAAGCCAAGTTCCGTCATACGGCGCCGCATGGAGGAGATGACATGCGAGCGCTTGATCATGTTGGCGTGCATGGTCTCACGGCGCAGGTCCAGGAAACGGTAGGTCAGCCGAATGTCTTCCGGATAATCGGGTTCGCCGAAGACCGGGAGCGGCAGTTCGGCTGCCTTGGAAAGAACTTCAATCTCGCGGGCAAAAACCTCGATCTCGCCGGTGGGCAGGTTCGGGTTAATTGCTTCGTCGTCTCGTTCCTTAACCTCGCCATCTACCCTGATCACCCATTCACCGCGTACCTCCTCCGCTGTCTTGAACGCGGCGGAATCAGGATCGGCAACGATCTGCGTGACGCCGTAATGGTCCCGCAAGTCGATGAACAGGAGGCCACCATGGTCTCTGACGCGGTGGACCCAACCTGAAAGGCGGACATTTGACCCGGCATCGGGCTTGCGGAGGGCAACACAAGTATGGCTGCGATAACGGTGCATGATATTTGTTTCCGGATATTTCTGGCGGGAATTTATCTGTCAGGAACCGGCTTTAACGCCAGGATAAATCCATGGTCAAAATTCGCGGGCGACAAACACATGAGAAGACTGATTTGTCAAGCTGCCGCTGCATCGGTGCGGTCGAAATCGATATTGACTCGAGAAAAATATATCAATAAATCATGATTTATGGATATATCTGATGCTCTCAATTCATTTTCTGCCCTGTCACAGGAAACCCGGCTTGCGGTGTTTCGATTGCTTGTAAAAGCAGGCACCACCGGTATGGCTGCCGGTGAAATCGCGACCGCGCTTGACGTTCGCCAAAACACGATGTCGGCAAATCTGGCGGTTCTGGCCCGGTCTGGCCTGATCAATTCCCGCCGGGAGGGGCGGGTTATCCGCTATTTCGCGAATATGGATGCGGTCAAGCAATTGCTCGCTTTCATGCTGGAGGATTGCTGCGGTGGAAATCCTGAAAAGTGCCAACCTGTCATCGATGAAATCTCTCTGGCCTGTTGAGGAGGAATCATGGACGATAAAGTCTACAATGTATTGTTTCTGTGCACTGCCAATTCCGCTCGTTCGATCCTGGGCGAAGCAATCCTGAACAAGATCGGCAACGATCGCTTCAAGGCCTATTCGGCAGGGTCGCAGCCCCGGGGCGAGGTCAATTCCCATGCGATCAGCACGCTTGAAACACTCGGTTACGATACCGGAGAAGCACGCTCCAAAAGCTGGGACGAATTTGCCGCCAAGGGCGCGCCCGAAATGGATTTCGTCTTTACAGTATGCGACAGCGCCGCAGCAGAGACCTGTCCTGTCTGGCCCGGGCAACCGATGACAGCGCATTGGGGCATTCCCGATCCCGCGGCAAAAGAAGGCACTGACGCAGAAATCGGTGCGGCATTCATGGATGCCTACCGGATGCTGGAAAGACGCATATCCGCGTTTGCCAGCCTGCCAGTGCAAAGCATCGACAAGCTCGCCATCAAGAAGAAAATCGACGCGATCGGGCAGATGGATGCAAGTGAGACCTCAGGAACAAAAAATGGCTGAATATTCAAATGACCGGAAACTGGCGGCGGAATTTATCGGGACCGCCTTTCTGCTCGCCACCGTTGTCGGGTCGGGCATCATGGCCGAGCGACTGGCGGACGGAAATGTCGCGATCGCCCTGCTTGGCAATACCATTCCGACGGGCGCAATCCTGGTCGTTTTGATTACCATGTTCGGGCCGATATCGGGTGCGCATTTCAACCCGGCCGTTACCCTGGTGTTTGCGCTGAGGCGGGAGATAGAGGCAGCCAACGCCGTCTGGTATGTGATTTTCCAGATCACAGGTGGGATTGTTGGCGTCTGGATTGCCCATCTGATGTTTGACGAGACGCTGTTGCAGTTCTCCCAAAAAGCCAGAACCGGCGGGGCGCAATGGTTTGCCGAAGGTGTTGCCACATTTGGCCTGGTGATCACGATCCTGGCAACCTTGAAGGCTCGTGAACAGGCGGTCGCGATGGCGGTTGGCCTGTATATCACCGCGGCCTACTGGTTCACTGCCTCAACCTCTTTTGCAAACCCGGCAGTCACCATCGCCAGAGGATTTTCGGACAGTTTTGCGGGTATCAGGCCGATCGATGTAGGCGCATTCGTCATGGCCCAAATCGTCGGGGCGCTGATTGCCTATGCTCTTGCACGCTGGTTGTATAGCCCGGCGGTCGTCAGACAGGGCCAGGAGCAAATTTAGACCTGTCAATCAACAAATTCGGCGCTTCGGTAACAATTTATCATGGTTTGTGACAAAAATGGCCCAAGACAAGCGCTGATGCTTTGGTTATACACAAAGCATGAAGATCGTTAAGTCCACCGCAGAACTCGAAGAAATCTGCCAGGAAATTGCTGAACATCCCTTTGTCACGGTAGACACCGAGTTCCTGCGTGAATCGACATTCTGGCCCGAACTGTGCCTGTTGCAGATGGCATGTCCGGGTCATTCCTATATTGTGGACGCGCTAGAGCCGGAACTGAGCCTTGATCCGTTTTTCGAATTGATGGCCAATGAGGGTGTCGTCAAGGTCTTCCATGCTGCCCGGCAAGACATCGAGATAATCTACAATCTCGGCAATCTCATTCCGCATCCAGTGTTTGACACTCAGGTCGCGGCCATGGTGTGCGGCTATGGCGACAGCATCTCTTATGATCAGCTGGTCTATCGCATAACCTCGGTTCGGATCGACAAGTCGTCACGCTTCACAGACTGGAAGCGCAGGCCACTTACCGACAAGCAGCTCAATTATGCAATGGCGGATGTCACCCATCTGCGTGATGTCTATCTGTCCATCAAGGCCAATCTTGAAGAGCAGAACCGGGCGCATTGGGTTTCCGAAGAAATGGAAATCCTGACCTCGCCGGTGACCTATGACATGCCACCCCGGGATGCATGGCAAAGACTGAAGTTACGGGCACGGCGCCCGCGAGAGTTCGCGATCCTGAAACTGGTCGCGGAATGGCGCGAGATTACAGCCCGGCAAAACAATGTTCCACGCGGCAGGATCATCAAGGATGAGGCGATTTACGAAATCTGCTCGCATCCGCCCAGTAGTTTCTCTGATCTCGGCAATTTACGCGGCTTATCGCGCGGCTTCGACAAGAACCGGTACGGCTCTGAACTGCTGGAAGTCGTTCGCAAGGCCAAGCAAATCCCCAAGGATCAATTGCCAACCCTGCCTCGCTCACGTCAGGCTCCCGAAGGAAGCGGTGCTGCGGCAGAAGTCCTGAAAGTGTTGCTGAAGCTGTTGGTTGAAAAACATGGCGTTGCAGCCAAGGTCATCGCGACGGTCGATGAATTGGAGAAGATCGCCGCAGACGACAATGCCGACGTTCCGGCACTCAAGGGATGGCGTCGGGAACTCTTCGGTGAATCTGCGTTGAAGTTGAAGAACGGCAAACTGGCGCTCAGCTTTAACGGCAAATCGGTCATGTTGATCGATCTGGAAGAAACCCGTCAAAACGCAGGGGCGCAGGTTGCGGCAGAATAATAGACGCCTGAACAGATTCTCAGCGTTTTATCGCCTAGATCGGCCCTGCCCTATTCCTCAGATATCGCAATCCTGATTTCCGCGCCCAGTTCCTTGCCAAGTTGGGATACGCGTTCGGCAGGCCTTTCGCCGATGAGATCCGCCATGTCTGCCGGCACGATAATCTCAACGTCTCCCTCTGGACTGCGCGTGATGCCCAGTCGCGGAATGAACCCAGGCTGGGAGGCAGAAAAGAGATACAATACCCGGAAGAGCGCTGCCAGTAGTCGGGCGCGATTGACGGTACGTTCGGAAGCCAGTTTGGAAATTTCGGGCGGCAGAACCTTGGTACCCAAGCCCCTGTAGCGGAAAAAATTCGCAAGTGAGAGAAACGCCCTGCCCTCATGGTTGATACCAACAAACCCTGCATTTGAGATTATCGTCAGACTTTGCTGGGCCCGGTAGTCGGGATGTGCACGCCAGGCAATATCGGCAAGGTAGCAGGAGGCGATACGCCAGCGCTCCTCATTTTCGGTTTCCGAATATCGCAGCGTCGCAAATGCCTTGCCTGTCCACTCTGCCAATTCAACCGAATGGCGTGGTGACCGAGCGCGCAAGATTGCAACGTCATAGGCAGCGGCCAGAAGCGAATCCTGAGTTTGGACGTCGGGATTTAGAAGCGAATAGAGATATCCTTCCCGCACACCCAACGACGACATCGATACTGACTTTGCGCCGATATTCTTCAGAACCTCGGCCATGACAATCGCGCCGTTCTGCAACAGGCCACGCCGGTTTCGTGATACGGATTCAATACCTGCAAGCCGATCAATCGACTTGGTTGCGATTCGGTCACAGAACTCCAGCATATCGTCCGTTTCGACGGTATAATCATGCAGGACGTTCAGGGGGTAGTTCCTGACGGCCATGTGCAATTTGGCCAGCGAGCGCCAGGTGCCGCCGACGGCATAGAAAATACGCTCCTCGCCTGGCCATTGGACGTTTGTCTTGCCGATTTCCTTCTTGACGATATCCACAGCTTTCTTGGTGGAACCGCCGGACATGTCGGCCAAACGCAGCCCGCCAAGGGGCAGCGTGACACCGCCCTCGATCTCTCCATTAATGGGAACCAGCTCCAGTGAACCACCGCCGAGATCGCCGGCGATACCGTTAGGCCTGAAGAAACCACTCTTGATACCCCAGGCACAATATTGGGCTTCCATTCTCCCGGTCAGCAGCATCGGGGCGCGTGAAAACATCTCTTCCACGCGATCCAGGAAATCCGGACCATTTTCGGCGTCGCGAGCGGCAGCGGTGGCCAATATGTGGGTCTCCGAGACCTCGGCACGTTTTCCAAGTGCCTTGAACCGGCGCAACGCAGCAATGGCGCGTTCTACCGCTTCATCGTCCAATCGGCCGGTGGTTGCGACACCCCGGCCCAGCCCGCAAAGAACCTTTTCGTTGAAAAGCACCGCCGGTGATCTGGTCATTCCCTCATAGATGACCTGACGCACCGAATTCGACCCGATATCGATGACGGCGATGGGGCGGACTCTGCCGATCCGGCCTTGAGGATCTTTCTCCCTGGCCATCAAGGCAGGCTCATCTATGCCCGGTGTTATTGGTGGCAATCGCCTCCGGAGCATCATATTTCAAAGATTCTCCCCGCCCAGACAGACTCGGATTAGTCATAAAGTATCTCTGAGCGTTAAACGATTCGCGCCCTGATTTGGGAGAAATTCTCTTCGAGCGCCCGTTCGGCAAAATCTGCCAGCTTTGTTCGTCGTCCAGAATGTTGGCCAACATGATTTGCTCGAGCACCTGACGATGAACCGTCCCGGAATCCAATCGGACCATAACTTCGATACGCCGATCCAGGTTACGCGGCATAAGGTCGCCTGATCCGATATAAACGATCGCATCGCCGGAGGGCATGGGCTTGCCATTGCCAAAACACAGGATCCGGCTGTGTTCCAGGAAGCGGCCCACAATGGATTTCGCATTGATGTTTTCCGACAGCCCCTGAACACCGGGGCGTAGGCAGCATATGCCACGGATAATCAGTTCGATCTGCACGCCGGCCTGACTGGCCCGGTAGAGTGCGTCGATCATTTCCGAATCCACAAGGGAGTTCATCTTTATCCAGATTGCCGCCGGCCTGCCTGCCTTGGCATGGGCAATCTCCGCCTCGATATGCTCGATCATTCGTGGCCGGAAGGTCGCGGGCGAAACGGCGAGTGTCTCCAAATGCTCCGGTTCGGCATAACCGGTCACGTAGTTGAAGACCTGCGCTACCTCGTGGGACACGGCGGGATTTGTGGTGAAATAGGAAAGGTCTGTGTAGATACGCGCCGTGATCGGATGGTAGTTGCCCGTCCCGATATGCACATAGTTAACCAGCTTGCTGCCTTCGCGACGGACGACCTGGGACAATTTGGAGTGGGTCTTCCATTCGACGAAGCCAAAAACCACCTGCACGCCTGCACGTTCGAGATCGCGTGACCAGCGAATATTGGCCTCCTCATCGAAGCGAGCCTTCAATTCAATCAATGCCGTGACTGACTTGCCGGATTCGGCGGCCTCGATCAGCGCTGCGACAATTGGGGAATCGTTGGACGTCCGATAAAGTGTCTGCTTGATCGCCACCACGTCCGGATCGCGCGCTGCCTGACGCAGGAACTGCACGACGACATCGAATGATTCATAGGGATGATGAACAATAATGTCCTTTTGTCGGATCGCAGCCAGGCAATCGCCATTATGCTCACGAATGCGTTCGGGGAAACGAGCGTTGTAGGGTTCGAACTTCAGTTCCGGCCGATCAACGGAAACGATCTCCGAGAGATTGTGCATCGCCAGCATGCCATCGACGAAAAATACCTGATCGCTGGTCATGCCGAGCTCCTCGATCACGAATTGGCGCAACTCATCAGGCATGCCGGAATCGATTTCCAGGCGTATGACAGATCCGCGGCGCCGACGCTTCAGCGCTGATTCAAATGTGCGGACTAGATCTTCGGCTTCTTCCTCGACTTCCAGATCGGAATCGCGAATGACCCGGAAGTTTCCCGATCCGGTGACGACATGGCCCGGGAACAGAATCTGGATAAACATACCGATGACATCTTCGATCGAAATGAAGATGGTGCCGCCGTCTTCCCGCAACGGCAGACGAACAAAGCGCTGCAGCGCGCTGGGCATGCGGATCAGGGATACCATCCCGTCCTCCGCGCCCGGGCGGGCAAGCCGGTAGACGAGCGTGTAGCCAAGGTTGGGAATAAACGGAAACGGATGTGCCGGGTCGATGGTCAGCGGTGTGAGGATCGGAAATACTGAATCAAGAAAATAGCGGGACAGCCATTGCCGGTCGGATTGAGTCAATTCGTCCGGCGTTACGATGAATATATTTTCTGACTCCAGCAATTTGTCCAGCGAATGCCAGGCTTGCTGCTGTTCATCCTGCAATTTACGGATTTCATCACCGATCGCGGCGATTTGCTCGGCAGGCGTCATTCCGTCGGCGGATTTCGTGTCAATGCCTTCGCGCACCTGAGCAAACAGGCCCGCCACGCGCACCATGAAGAACTCATCGAGGTTATTGGCCGAAATCGACAGGAAGCGCAGCCGTTCCAGCAGCGGATTGTTCGAGTTTTCAGTTTCCTCCAGAACGCGCCGGTTGAACTGCAGCCAGGACAATTCCCGGTTCATAAAGCGTGACGGATCGGAGAAAATATCCGTCTCGAAGTTTCCACCAGGCTCTGGATGGTGACTGTCTTTTTGTTCGACTATGTTCACGATATCGGTCCTGCTTCTGATAGTCCCGGTCCTGTAGAGACCTGAATATCACGTTCAACGACACAAAATACGCCATATTGGGCAAATTGTAACAAGCAATTGGCAAGAACCTTAACGCGTATGCCGTCACGGATCGGACCGGAATGCGCGCTTACTGCCCAGGCTGGTCCAGATTTTGTGCCTTTTCTGAGTTTTTAAGAGCAGCAGAGGCAATCGCCCGCGTTATCCGGCTCTTTTTTGCCAATGCTTCGCGATCAATTTCGGCAACGATCATATTGGCTGCCTCAAGCG
Source organism: Salaquimonas sp. (assembly GCA_028289365.1). Lineage (GTDB taxonomy): Bacteria > Pseudomonadota > Alphaproteobacteria > Rhizobiales > Rhizobiaceae > BOKV01. Next base: position 21,275 of record JANQQM010000046.1, read on the forward strand.
ACCGTTCCATCCTGGTGACCAGATAGTCGACAACGCCCGGATCGAATGCCAACTGGCGGTCGGCAAGCAGCTTGAAAATCACCTGCCGCAACAATTCATCATCCGGTTCGGAGAGTTCCACCAATTGCGCCGCCTTGAGGCGGGAAGCCAGGTCAGGCAACGCGATCTGCCATTGAGATGGCCATTTGCGGCTGGTGATCATGCAATGGCCGCGCTGGGAATTGACATGATTTATCAGGTGAAACAGCGCTCGTTCGTTGATTGCGCCGGTTTCTGCATCTTCGAGCAGGAAATTCTGCCTTTCCGGCGGGCGATCTGCATTCAGTGCCGCCATATCCAGAATTCGTGCATTGGCGGTACGAGCCCAGATACCGGCAAGATGAGATTTTCCAGATCCGACCGGACCCGCCAAAACCACGACATTTCCCGGCCATTGGGGCCAGCTGTCGATCAAATTTACCGCGATTGAATTGGCATTGCTGACAACAAGATCTTCGCGCGCATCGGAGCTAACGACAGGCAATTCAAACGGCAGCTGACTTGGACTCATAATACAAAACCAACAAAAAACACTTCGAGGAACCGGCGAACTAACCTCTATTCGGCCCGATCCTTGTCGTCGCCTTCGGTGTTCTGTGCCAGGTTCATCCCGTCGTGACCATAATATAATTCACTGTTTTTGTAACGGCCTATCATGTAACGCACGATTACGCCGATGGCGGCAGATGCCGGAACGGCAATCAATAGTCCTGAGAATCCGAACAGTGAACCAAAAGCCAGAAGGGCAAACATCAGCCAAACCGGGTGCAGTCCAACCCGATCACCCACTAGCTTTGGTTGTAGCAGATTACCCTCGATAAACTGGCCTGCCACGAAGATTGCGGCTACGATCATGATCGGTATGTAATCCGGCCAAAACTGCACCACCGCGACGCCCATTGAGAGCACGAAACCGGTAATCGAACCGACATAGGGTATAAATGAAATCAGGCCTGCAAAAATGCCGATCAGCAGGCCGAAATTCAGCCCGACAATGGTCAGCGCAATACCATACATGGCGCCAAGAATGAGACAAAGCGTGCCCTGGCCGCGCACGAAGCCTGCCACTGCCAGGTCGATTTCCTTGGCGAGCATGCGGATCGTGTCGCGATGTTCGAGCGGCAGCCAGCTATCGACCTTCTCGATCATCCGGTCCCAATCATAGAGCAGATAGAAGGCAACGACGGGTGTTACCAACAACAGGGAGAAGATGCTGACGAGCGCCTTGCCTGAAGCCCAGAGGCGTTCCAGCAGGGTGCCGATCCAGCCGGCACCCTGTTTTACGAGTTCACTGGTGCTCTCGCCAATCAAATCATTTTCGACATCCTGGAACGGTTTTAACCACGGATATTCACCTGAGGTAACCAGTTTCTGCAGGCGGGAAATGTAGTCCGGCAGCGCTTCGAGAAAGATCGATATCTGTACGCCCAGGATTGGTATCAACACCATCAGGGTGACGACGAAGACAATAACGAAGATCAGCAGAATGATGATCGTCGCAGTCAGCCTGCTAATCCCCCAGCGCTCCAACAAATCGGCGACCGGGTCGAGGAAATAGGCCAGCGCCATACCGGCGATGAACGGCAGCAGGATGTCGCCCAGCATCCATAAGAAGAACAAGAACAACGCCAATGTGAGTAACCAGAACATTGTCTGGCGTCTGATCGCTTTTTCGCGTGCCTTATCCATGGTCCGAATCTGCCTTCAACCGATGTTTTGCGGGATTCATATCCGATTTGCGCAACTTCCTGTCAATCAGATTGCCAGGCATAAGATTGCCGGCGAGCAATGTGATCGGGCAATTCCAACTTAGCTGCGTTATGAAATATTACTGACGGACCAAACAGTTGTGATCAAAATCGGCTTATACTTGTCTATATCGCCAGCGCAGGTTATTGCCGCCAGGAGCGGAGTGATTTTGTATGACGAATCCTGACGATAAGGCCAAACCCTCATCAATTACCTATGCCGATTCGGGCGTGGATATTGATGCGGGCAATGCACTTGTCGAAGCGATAAAGCCTGCTGTTCGTTCCACCCGGCGTCCGGGATCGGATACCGAGATTGGTGGTTTTGGCGGGCTTTTCGATCTCAAGGCGTCGGGATATCTAGACCCAATACTGGTTGCCGCGACCGACGGCGTCGGGACCAAGCTGAAAGTCGCCATCGAAACCGGCAAGCATGATGGGGTTGGCATCGACCTGGTGGCGATGTGTGTCAACGACCTTATCGTGCAGGGTGCCGAGCCCCTGTTCTTTCTGGATTATCTGGCAACCGGCAAGCTTGATGTTGCGGCTTCAAAGACCGTTATTGAGGGCATTGCTGAGGGGTGCAGGCAGGCAAATTGTGCGTTGATCGGCGGCGAAACCGCCGAAATGCCCGGAATGTACCAATCAGGAGACTATGATCTGGCGGGATTTGCCGTCGGCGCAGCAGAACGCGGGCATTTACTGCCCACGGATGATCTGGCAAGCGGGGACGTGTTGCTGGGACTGGCATCTTCCGGTCTGCATTCAAACGGGTTTTCGCTTGTGCGCAAGATTGTCGAAAATGCAGGGCTTGAGTTTGGTGATGATGCACCGTTTGAGCCTGGCAGAACCATCGGCGAAGCGCTGCTGGAACCCACCCGCATCTATGTCAGATCGCTTCTGCACGCGATCAGGGAGACAAACGCCGTCAAGGCGCTTGCTCACATTACGGGCGGCGGGTTTACCGAGAATATTCCCCGAATATTGCCCGACGATCTTGGTGCGGTAATCAATCTGGATGCGATTTCACCGCCACCGATCTTTGGATGGCTCGCGGCCAACGGTGTTGCCGAAACCGAAATGCTGAGAACGTTTAATTGCGGGATCGGTATGGTGGTTGTTGTCAGTCAGGAGCACGCAGCGGCTGTTCATGATATACTGACCAGCGAGGGGGAGCAGGTTTGCCGGTTCGGAACGCTGAGTAAGCGGGCTGGCGAAGCCGTGTTGTACGAGGGGAATTTGGCAAGTTGAATAAGCGAACAGCCAATCGCAAACGGGTTGATGTTCTGGCGTCTGGGCGTGGTACAAACCTGGCGGCCCTGGTCGAGGCCGCTTCCGATCCGCAATTTCCAGCCGAGATCAACCGGGTGATTTCCAATAATCCGGGCGTGGGAGCGCTCGACATCGCCAAGGATAATGGCATTTCCGCACTGGTTCTTGATCATCGCGATTATGACGATCGGCAATCGCATGAGGAAGCAATTTCAGAAATCCTGGATGATGACAGACCCGATTTCATCTGTCTGGCAGGTTATATGCGGATCCTGTCGCCTGACTTCGTGCGTAAATATATGGGCCGGGTTCTCAATATCCATCCAAGCTTGCTACCTTCCTTCAGGGGCATCGATACGCATGAACGCGCCTTGTCGGCAGGTGTGAGACTGCACGGTGCAAGCGTCCATTTCGTAACCGAGATACTGGATGAAGGACCGTTGATAGCGCAGGTCACCGTTCCGGTTTTGGCCAGTGATACGGCAGAAACGCTGGGTGCCCGTGTCCTGGAGCAGGAACATATATTGTATCCCCATGCTCTGGCACTGGTTGCAAGCGGTGCGGTACGAATGAGCGGCGGACGGGCCGTGTTTGATCCGTCGACAGATGTTGCTGTCGGGAATTCGCTGAATGGCGCGTTGTTTTCACCCGGATTCACGGAATGAACTACCGTCATGCCTATCATGCAGGTAATTTCGCCGACGTTTTCAAACACATAATCCTGACCCGCATCATCGAATATCTGAAACGCAAGGAAGCAGCATTTCGTGTCTTGGATACCCATGCCGGGGCAGGTATCTATGACCTCGCCTCCCCCGAGACAGCAAAAACCGGCGAATGGATTGCCGGGATCGGCAGGCTTTGCGAAGTCGATCCTGACACGGAAATTGCCGATCTGGTTGGACCTTATCTGGAGATCATCGCCCAATATCGGGACGGCGATTTGCTGACTGCTTATCCAGGGTCACCCATGGTTGCCCGGCAATTGCTGCGCAAGCAAGACAGGCTCTCGGTTTATGAACTTCATCCCGAGGATAGCAAAGCACTTGGCGCCACTTTTGCCGGTGATTATCAGGTGCGGGTCAACCATCTCGACGGCTGGCTCGTGCCGGGCGCCCACCTTCCACCGAAGGAAAAGAGAGGGTTGGTGTTGATCGATCCGCCTTTCGAAGAGACTGGCGAGTTTGCGCGGCTGGCTTCAGCGTTCGAAAAGGCGCATCGCCGATGGCCCGGCGGCACTGTCATTGGCTGGTATCCGCTAAAACATGAAAACCAGGTCGGCGATTTTATCGGCGTAATGAGGAATTGCGGGATTGAGAAACTTCTGAGGGTCGAGTTCTGGCTGGCACCAGCAAAATCACAGGCTGAGTTTTGCGGTTGCGGGGTGATCATCAAGAACCCGCCTTTTGTCCTGACCAACGAGCTGAACGCAATCCTGCCTTTCCTTTGCCGTACCCTTGGTACCGGCAAGGCAGGCTTTCGTATCGAATGGCTGGCGCGCGAGGCAAAGCACGGTTGACCGATCCGGTATGATCGGCAATCCTTCCGCAAGGTATTCGGAGTAGAAAAGCAGACCGGACTGTGTTCCAGATACAAACTTGTTCAGAGGTTTATCATGCGATTTCAAGGATTTGCGCTAGTTTTTTTGGTCACCGCAGCAGTTATGGCGAGTGTGTGCAAGGCCCAGGCTTTCTACTTTTTTCCGGGCTGCGAATCACCTGCGGTAGAATCTAAAATCATAAATCGGTTCAACTGGGCGGAATCCCATACCTGGCATGACGGTGTGCGCATCGTGTCCATCGATCAGGCAGTCGAGCGTCCGGCACGCGAATATGGGTTTACTCCGATTTTACGGCGTTATTGCAGGGGTCGGGCCTATCTGGAAAGCGGGCACTACCGGACCATTCATTTCCTCATCGAAGAACCAATGGGTCTCGCCGGAGTCGGTTGGAATGTAGAGTTTTGCCTCAACGGGCATGACCGCTGGCGCGTCTACAATGGCAATTGCCGGGTATTGCGTCGATAATCAAACATAGACGAGGAAAGCCAATTGGTATTTTCAAGCGTGCCGCGCGTTCCCCCGGTCGGGAATTCGCCAGCTCCATCCATAAAACATGAACGCGATTCCGGCCTGGCCGACGATATTGATTTCGAGATCAAGGGCGCAGAAATGCAATTCGTCGAGATCGAACTCGATCCAGGTGAATCCGCGGTAGCTGAGGCCGGGTCGATGATGTTCAAGGATCCGGATATCGAAATGACCACGGTCTTCGGCGACGGTTCCAACCAGGAAGGCGGGTTTTTTGACAAGCTCGTCGGCGCCGGCAAACGGCTGATTACTGGCGAGACACTTTTTACCACGGTATTCACCCACAACGGTCCGGGCAAAGCGCGGGCCGGGTTCGCGGCACCCTATCCAGGACATGTGATTGCGGTGAAACTGGATCAGATTGGCGGGCGGCTGGTTTGTCAGAAGGATGCCTTCCTCTGCGCGGCACGTGGCGTACAGCTGTCGGTTGCCTTTCAAAAACGCATTCTGACCGGCCTCTTTGGCGGTGAAGGCTTCGTGATGCAAAGCTTGGTAGGCGATGGCTGGGTTTTCGTGCATGTTGGCGGCACGATCATGGAACGCAAGCTGGATGTCGGAGAGGAACTCCATATTGACACAGGCTGCGTTGCCGCGTTTACCGGCGAAATTGAAATGGATGTCGTGCGAGCCGGTTCGATCAAGTCGATGATCTTTGGTGGTGAAGGCGTGTTCTTTGCAAAGCTCACCGGTCCCGGAAGGGTCTGGATACAATCCCTGCCATTCTCCCGGCTTGCCGGCCGAATGCTGGCAGCCGCACCTCAGGGCGGTGGCCGCAGAAGGGGTGAAGGTTCTGTCCTGGGAACGTTGGGCGATATTGTGAGCGGCGACCGTTCATAGGCTTGCCAATCGGTGCCGAAGAATCAGAAACTCAGACCGACGCCAAGCTTGATCGTGTGCCCGTCAAGATCGGCTGATGTCTTGCCGGCGCCGGTGGAAAAGTCCTGCTTTTCATAATCGGAATAGTTATATTCGATCCGACCGCTGACATTGTCCGTGACCTTGGTCTCAATACCGGCTCCGATTTGCCAGCCAAGGCTGACCTGATTGTCCGATCCGCCACCTGCTGTGGCTTCAAACCCTGTCACACCGACGCCGGCCAGACCGTAAATCAGCGATCTTTCGAAAGCATACCCCATCCGGCCACGAAGGGAGGCTTCCCAGTCCTGCTCGACCTTTACGCCGCCGGAAGTATCTTCAGCGCCCGATACGCCGCCCATCACTTCAGCGCCTGCAACCCAGTTATTGTCAAACTGATAGTTATATCCGAGGTAACCACCGCCAATGGGTCCCTCGATGGAATCGACACTGCCGCCCGGTGATAGATTTGAACCCAACCAGCTATAGCCGCCATATACGCCGATATATCCGCCCGTCCACTGATCAAACAGGTCGGGTTGTGGTTCGGGTGGCTCCGGAGGTTGTTCGATGACCGCATCTGCCGCATGAGCTGCATTGACAGAAAGGCCAGGCTGGATCAGGCACAGTGCAACTGCCGCGCCAAACACACCTCGGGAGAGGGTCAGATAAGCGGGTTTGCCTAATTTTGAATGCCAAATATTCATCCAATGCTCCGGCGTGTCAGTTCTCCACGGTCAGCCGTGGCGAATCGTATGCAAATATCGCCGAGTGTGTATCTGACGTCCGAATATGGCTTTCGCTTACCAGAATGGCGGCGATATCATGAAATATTGCGGATGTTTTGTGGCAAAGGCTGATTGATTTGGCTCATTTTTCCTACAAAAGACGGTCTAATTTAAGTTCTGCACATTCACGGTGGGCAAATCACCGCAAGATGTCCTATATGATGACAAATCCAGCGTCGGGTCCGGCACGCGTATTTGAGTGCAGCGAAGATGTTCAGTATCAAGCTAGGCGTTCGCCTTTCACTCGTAGCAATTTCCTGATTGAGAATACTTAATGATATCAATAATTTATCTAGTTGCTGGGCTTGCGCTGCTGGTAGCCGGCGGCGACACGCTGGTACGTGGTGCGGTCGGCTTGGCCGAAAAATTGAATGTGCCTCCGCTGATCATCGGATTGACAATCGTCGCCTTTGGTACCTCAGCTCCTGAATTGTTCATATCTGTTGGAGCCGCGTTAAAGGGCGCCGGCGGTCTTGCGATTGGTAATGTCATTGGCTCAAACGTCGCCAATGTGCTTCTTGTTTTAGGTCTTCCCTCGCTGATCAGGCCTACGAATTGCAGCGAAGCCGGCATTGGCCGGAACATGATGATCATGCTCGGCTTTACCCTCGTGTTCATGGGAATGGTCTGGGAAGGCGGGCTGGAGCGATATGATGGTGCGATTCTTTTGGCGCTGACGGTTTTGTTCGTCATCAACCAGTTTCAAAATGCCCGAAAACACCGAAGGAAATTTGCCGGTAGCGCTGAAGCGGACTACAGGGATGATGTGGGTGAACCGCCCAAGACAACACTGGTAATCGCGGTCCTGCTCATTTTTGGCCTAATTGCGCTGCCGGTTGGTGCTGAACTCACTGTTGCCGGGGCCACCATGATCGCCCAGAGCATGGGCATATCCGACGAGGTCATCGGATTGACAATCGTGGCTGTCGGGACCTCCCTGCCGGAATTGGCGACCAGTATTCTTGCGGTCTGGCGGAAGAATGCGTCTGTGGCGCTCGGCAATGTCGTCGGCTCGAATATTCTCAATATTGCCGCGGTAATGGGTGTGACCGCGCTGATAGTGCCGGTGCCGATTGGCGATGCCATCATCTATAGCGAGATGTGGGTGATGCTGGGAACAGCGGTATTGTTGGCAATTCTGGCGCATTACCGGGTAACCATCGGCAGGCGGATGGGCCTTGCAATGACTGTCGGTTATATCATCTTTGTGATCAGCGCATTCGCCTATCCCTGACTATAATTCGAGATCAATTCAACACGATGACGGTTGCAGACAAAAAAGAAAACGGCAAGACGCAAACGGCGTTGGTGACCGGTGGTTCCCAGCGAATTGGCGCAGCGATTGTGAAGGATCTGGCAAATGCCGGTTTCAAGGTTGTGATTCACTATCACAGCTCGGAAGCGTCAGCCCGTGAGACGGCGGATCAGATCAGACAGAATGGCGGAAGGGCTGAAATCGTTCAAGCAGACCTGACCAACCCGGATAGCTGCAATGAACTCATTGCCGCAGCGCGGGAGGTGGCCGGCCCAATTGACTTGCTCGTAAACAATGCCTCGATTTTCAAACACGATACGGCCAGCAAGCCTAATCTGGGTGTCTGGGAAGAGCACATGGCTGTCAATGTCAGGGCTCCTGCCCTGCTGACTTCGCGCATTTCGGAGCAGTCGGACCTCCAGAGCGGTGTGGTCGTCAACATTATCGATCAGAGAGTATGGGCGCTCACCCCGAATTATTTTTCCTATACCTTGTCCAAGTCTGCCCTTTGGACGGCCACAAGGACCATGGCCCTGGAATTTGCGCCTAAAATCCGGGTCAACGCGATCGGGCCCGGTCCGACCTTGCGAAACATCCGCCAGTCGGACGCCGACTTTCAGGCGCAACGTGACGGATTGATCCTGAAACGCGGGCCGGAACTGGATGAATTTGGCGCAACAATTCGGTATCTTTACGAGATGGAATCAATCACAGGTCAGATGATCGCCCTTGATGGCGGACAGCATCTGGCATGGGAGACGCCGGACGTCACTGGCGCAAATGAATGAACGAAGATGGAAATAGCTCCGCGGATTCCCCGGTTTCGCGTGATGGCAATATCCAGATTGCGGACATAAAATGGGAAGAAGCTCCCGCTGAAGGCAGCGGGAGGAGCGGCGTTGAAATAATCTCGGATTTCGTCAAGCGGTTACCCAATTCGCCGGGTGTCTACCGCATGTTCAATGCCGAGGGAGACGTGCTCTATGTCGGCAAGGCACGCAATCTGAAGAAGCGCGTGACCTCCTATGCCAAGGCAGGTGGGCATACCAACCGGATCGCGCGGATGGTCCATGAGACCGCAACAATGGAGTTCGTCCGTACCCATACCGAAAGTGAAGCGCTTCTATTGGAAGCGAATCTTATCAAGCGCTTGCGCCCGCGTTTCAATGTATTGCTTCGCGATGACAAGAGCTTCCCCTATATCGTGATTACCAGCGATCATGCCGCACCCGGCATCTTCAAGCATCGTGGTGCGCGAATAAAGAACCGGAAATATTTTGGACCGTTCGCGTCTGCAGGCGCGGTCAACCGAACGATCAATGTGCTGCAGCGGGCATTCCTTTTGAGGACCTGCACGGACTCGGTCTATGACAGCAGAACGCGGCCCTGCCTCTTGTACCAGATCAAGCGCTGTTCGGCGCCGTGCACCGGCGAGATCGACCTCTATGACTACGGTGAGCTCGTCGCGGATGCTTCCCGGTTCCTGAACGGAAAGAGTACAGAAATTCAGCAATCCATGGCCAAGCAAATGGAGAATGCCGCCGCATCGATGGATTACGAGCGGGCAGCAGTGTATCGGGACCGGCTGTCTGCGCTTTCCCATGTTACCAGCCATCAGGGTATCAATCCGCATGGCATTGAGGATGCCGATGTCTTTGCCGTGGAACAAAAGGGCGGGATTACCTGTATTCAGGTGTTTTTCTTCCGTACCGGCCAGAACTGGGGGAACCGGGCCTATTTTCCGCGGGCGGACAAATCACTGGATCCAGAAGAAGTGCTCAGTGCCTTTCTCGCACAGTTTTACGACAACAAACCGCCGCCGAGGCTTGTTCTCCTGTCGCATGAGGTTGAAGATAATGCGCTGTTGAGCGAAGCGCTTTCACTCAAGGCCGAACACAAGGTGGTCGTGACAACACCCAAACGCGGCGAGAAGAAAGAGCTTGTCGGCCACGCGATGATGAATGTCCGGGAGGCATTGGGCCGCCGTCTGGCGGAGAGTTCATCCCAAGCGAAACTGCTTGCCAGTCTGGCTGAGGTGTTTGGGCTTGAGCGCCCGCCGAAACGCGTCGAGGTCTATGACAACTCCCACATCATGGGCACGAATGCGGTTGGCGCGATGATCGTTGCCGGTATCGAAGGTTTTGCCAAAAACCACTACCGGAAATTCAATATCAAATCGGAAAGCATTACGCCGGGCGATGATTACGGCATGATGAACGAGGTCCTGACCCGGAGATTTTCCAGGCTGATCAAGGAGGCCGAACCGAAGCAGGACCAGTCGGGCACTTCGGAGGATGACGAACCGATTGATGAGAGCGCCATGCCTGCCTGGCCGGATCTGATCCTGATTGATGGCGGTATTGGACAGCTGAATGCAGGCCTTGCCGTGCTGGAAGAATTGGGGATTTCGGATCAGGTGGCTGTAGCTGGTATCGCAAAGGGTCCGGATCGCGACGCTGGGCGGGAACGCTTTTTTGTGCCTGGCAAGGAACCCTTCACGCTGCCAGTCCGGGATCCGGTTCTGTATTTCGTGCAACGTTTACGCGATGAGGCACATCGCTTTGCGATTGGTACACATCGCGCGCGGCGGAAAAAGGAGATGGTCTCAAACCCGCTGGACGAGGTTCCCGGGATCGGACCAGCCCGCAAACGGGCCCTGCTCCACCATTTCGGTACGGCCAAGGCCGTTCGCCGAGCCGCATTATCCGACCTGAAGGCCGTCGAGGGCATTTCGGAGCAAATGGCGCAGTCGATCTACAACTACTTCCACGAAAAGGGGTGAGATGACTTGGCAATCGAGTCAGGGATCAATCCGAGCGCGTGATCTCAACCTTCTGAAAATTTGACCTGTATTAAAATTGCAGATGTCACCGAGTTCGGCTAGGTATTGGGCCAGGCGCCCGAAAAGCTGGAAAGACATGACTACCGGTGAAAAGATGGATAACGAAAGCGGGGTGAATGCCCACTGGCTGTCCCTGCCCAATATTCTGACCTATGGGCGGATCCTGGCGGTTCCGCTGGTAGTCCTGTGTTTCTTTCTCGAAGGCAAACTGCAGTCCAGCGATTTTGCCCGCTGGTCGGCCCTGGCGATCTTCATCATTGCCAGTGTGACCGACTTTTTCGACGGCTATCTCGCCCGAATCTGGAAGCAGACATCCCAGATCGGGCGCATGCTGGACCCGATTGCCGACAAATTACTGGTTGCCACTTGTCTGTTGCTGCTGGCCGCCGATACCGAGAAGACGATCGCCGGCTGGTCGTTATGGGCCGCGATCATTATCCTGTGCCGGGAAATCCTGGTGTCGGGCCTGCGTGAATATCTGGCGGAGCTGAAAGTGAGCGTGCCGGTTACCTGGATCGCAAAATGGAAGACCACGGTGCAAATGGTTGCGATCGGATTTCTCCTGGCCGGACCTGCAGGCGACAAGATCCTGCCTTACACGACCGAGATCGGCATTACGCTTTTATGGATAGCGGCAATCATCACGCTATATACCGGCTATGATTATTTCCGGGCCGGGCTGAAACATGTGATTGAGTGAACCTGATGAAGCTTGTCTATTTTGCATGGATCCGCGAGCGGATTGGCCGGGAATACGAAACCGTTGAGCTGCCGCCGGAAGTGACCACAGTCAGCGAACTTCTGACCTGGCTGAAATCGCGGGGCGACGAATACATGCTGGCGCTGGAGAAGGATGACATCGTTCGGGTTGCCGTCGATCACCAGCACGTCGCCGATCGTAATACCGCCATTGGCAAGGCCAGCGAGGTAGCGTTGTTTCCTCCCATGACCGGAGGCTGATCGTTTGAAAACTGAACCCGTCATCAAGATCCAGCGGGAAGATTTTGATACTGCCGAAGAGATCAAGTCGGTTGCTTCAGCCAACAAGAATACGGGAGCAGTGGTCACGTTTACCGGACTGTGCCGCGACGAGAACGGCACACTCAGCGCGCTGGAACTTGAACATTATCCCGGCATGGCTGAAGCGGAGATCGGACGGATTGCAGAGCAGGCTATCGAGCGCTGGCCGGTCACCGGGCTGAAGGTGGTTCATCGATATGGCAAGGTGGCACCGGGCGAAAATATCGTGCTGGTTGTTGCGGCCAGCGCCCATCGGCAAGCAGCATTCGATGCCGCCAGTTTCTTGATGGATTTTCTCAAGTCACGAGCACCCTTCTGGAAGCGCGAACATCTTGCCGATGGCAGCACCGGGGAATGGGTAGACGCCAAGGAATCAGACGAGCAGTCGCTTGAGCAATGGAAAACCTGATTCAATTCAGCTTGTTAGAAGGCGTTTGTGACAATTTGATTCCGTACCTTAACAAACTGATTCAAGTTAATGTGGGCAAGTTGTGCGGCAAACACTGGTTGAGGTATCCGGTGACGCGGCTTATGACTTGAGCCGCCGTAGTTCCAGCCGTAACCAGACATCTTCGCTTTTCGGACCGTACGTCCATAACTTGGATCCGAAAAATGTAATCAAGCGACCATGAGGCACGAACTTTGGCAGCTTACCGTCAACGCGGACGTTTACCTCCTGCTGTTTGCTATATAGAGAATCTATCCGCATCTTGATGCCAAGCTGCCCGTCTTCCGACAGACGTCCACTGAACGTATCGAACAATGGTTTTTTGGAGGAATGCATCATTGTCTTGAGCAGGAACATCTCGCCATCCCGGACGTTCACGGTCGCCGTTGCCAGCACGGATCGCATGTTGACACCAGACGGGTCGCTCTGATTCTTGTTATGACGGTGGAATTCCAATGACCATTTTCCATCATAGGTCTTGGGCATGCCCTCAAACGTGGTGATCAAGGACTGCAACGTGTTGTCGGTGAGATATCCGCTCTCTTCAATTCGGTTACGGATCTGAAACTTGCGTAGACCTGCCCGGGACTTTGAACCGAATGCGCCATCCTCAGCACCAACGTCATATCCAAGCGCATTAAGCGCGACCTGTACACGCTGATAGTCTTCCTTGCTAAGATCCAGTGATGTCTCAATATTCTCGGGCGTCAAACTGCGCTTTGATGCATCAGTATCGGGTTTAACAGCATCGGGATCGAGTAGCGTCAATAGAGATTTATCAAATCCAGGCTTGTCCTGTGAATCCGTTGCCTTGGTATTTTTCGGTGCACTTCTGGAACCAATCTCATCGAGTTTAGTTCTTGCAATATCTGCAAATAATCCATCTGGATATCGTCGCAGATATGCTTCGTAATATGTCTTATCGCCTCCTGACTTGATCACGTTCCAATACGTAATTTCGGTCGCATGAGCATCCTCATCTGCCAGGCCATTTGCAGAACCAGCTGTCTCCCCAGCGGTCGTGCCGGCAGGTGCCAGGACGACATCGCCTGTCAAAGAGGAGCTATCCCAGGGGACCTGTTTGCCGTCTGTGACTGCGAGCACATCTCTCCTGACCCGAACAAGGCTTTTGACAACATCTTCACCCGGTCGCCCCAGGTGATTGAGGAGAGCAGCAGTAAACGGGCTGTTTCTGCCTGTGCCGTCCAGGGCGACGTTACCGGGTTGGGTCGAGAAAGATATCAGGGTACCGACACCACTACCGATTCTTGCCAATCCCTTACCGACAGTGCTGGAACGTGTTCCCATGGAACGTGCCAGATTTACCGCAAGCGGATTGTCACGACATGCATCCAAAAAAACCAGATTTACTTTTGTATTTCGTTCCATTGGCGAGAGCACCATCGCCATTGGAATAGCCTCGAATTCAAGGTCATCCTCGCTTCTAAGGCGGGCATCGATCGGGGCCATGTAATTTTCGCCTGCGACCTGCAAACCATGTCCGGCATAGTAGAATAACGCAACATCAGCATCCTTCAGGCTGCCAATGAAGTTTCTGATGATGCGCCGCATGGCCTGAAAATCAAGATTACGGCCATCGACAACGTCAAAACCCAAAGATTTAAGCTTTTCTGCCATGTCTGCAGCATCATTGCTCGGATTGGCAAGCTCGGGAACATGTGCGTATTCGGAATTGCCTATCACCAGCGCAACGCGTTTGTCCGCCCGTGCCGGATGAGTGACCAACGTAAGGAATGTCAGGACAAGAACCAGAAAAATGCGACCCAAAATCAGCCCTCCGCCTTTCGACTCATCATCCTGCAAATTTCAGGCGCCCACCAGCCAATTTCGCAGACAAAAAAACCGGAGCGAAACGCTCCGGCTTGAAGTCTAGGCCATAAATTAATTTCAGCCAACAATCTCGGTTTCAGAAAACCAGTAGGCGATTTCTTCGGCAGCAGTTTCAGGCGCGTCGGAACCGTGGACCGAATTCTCCCCGATAGACTGGGCAAAGAGTTTGCGGATGGTACCTTCGTCGGCGTCGGCAGGGTTCGTTGCACCCATGACTTCACGATTTTTCGCGATGGCGTTTTCGCCTTCGAGAACCTGCACGATTGTCGGGCCGGAAGACATGAACTCGGTCAGTTCGCCGAAGAACGGACGTTCCTTGTGTACTGCGTAAAAGCCTTCTGCCTCACGCAGGCTCATCCACACACGCTTGGAAGCGACAACGCGCAGTCCGGCATCTTCAAATATTTTGGTGATCGCGCCGGTAAGGTTGCGTTTTGTGGCATCGGGTTTAATCATAGAAAAGGTCCGTTCAACGGCCATGTCATTCACCTGTCTGTTTGGGAAATTAGCAAATCTGGCGGCTGTATAGCCGCGGTCGGAAGTTGCCGCAAGCAGCTTGTCGCCAAAACTGCCAGCCTGAACCGTGTAATGGAGACTAAAGTCATGAAAGCGCATTTTCAGATGTTTGCCGCCTATAATGCCTGGGCGAACAATAAGCTTTACAACGCGGCAACAAATTTGTCGCCGGAAGCCTATAACAAGAATGTTGGAGCATTCTTTGGCTCGATGAACGGGACACTCAATCACATCCTGGTCGGAGACCGGATCTGGATGAAACGGTTTTGCGGTTCGGGCGAGCATCCCAACGAGCTTGATGCCATTCTGGAGACCGATTTCGACAAACTACGCGCCGAACGCGAGCGCGAAGACAATCGGATTATTGATTGGATTGAATCACTTACCGATGAGTCCTTACAAAGGGAATTCAGCTATCGAACGATCACAAATCCGGCCGATATCACCCAGGTTCTCGCGCCGGCGGTCTCGCATCTGTTCAATCATCAGACCCATCATCGCGGGCATGCCCACATGATCCTGTCGGTGCTGGGCGAAGATCCCCCTCCGCTGGACCTGCTATATTTTCACCGTAGTGATGCTGGTGCGAAACATGCGGGTATTGCTGTCTAACCAGGGATCCGGCTCATTGGTCAAAATTCAGCACGTCTGCCTCTTGCGCGTTGACGTTGCTTGCCCCAAAAGGCGGGCATGATCCAGATTAGCGACATAACGCTCAGAATAGCCGGACGCCCGCTGCTTGAGGCGGCAAGCGCCGTCGTACCGACAGGCGCCAAAGCCGGCCTTGTCGGTCGCAATGGTAGCGGTAAGACGAGCTTGCTGCGGGCGATGACTGGTGAACTGGACCTGGAAGATGGATCAATAACGCTTCCCAAGGATGTGCGGCTTGGACAGGTTGCGCAGGAGGCGCCCGGGACAGAGGACAGCCTGATTGACATCGTGCTTGCCGCCGACAAGGAACGGGCGGAACTTCTAACAAAGGCAGAAACCGAGACCGATTCCGATATGATCGCCAGGATCCATGAGCGACTTGGTGATATCGACGCTTATTCGGGCAATGCGCGTGCCGCTTCGATTCTGTCCGGGCTCGGCTTTGACAATGCGGCGCAGCAACGTCCCGCTTCATCCTTTTCCGGTGGCTGGCGAATGCGAGTAGCGCTTGCTGCCGTCCTGTTTTCGCGTCCGGACATCTTGCTGCTCGACGAACCGACCAACTATCTTGACCTTGAAGGTACGCTGTGGCTGGAGAACTTCATCTCGCGATATGACGGTACGGTGCTGATCATCAGCCATGACAGGGATTTGCTGAACAAGGCGGTAAATTCAATCCTGCATCTGGAGCAGCGGCATTTGGTTTTCTACCGCGGAAACTATGACAGCTTTGCCGAACAAAGATCAGCAAAGCTAGAACTGGCGCAAAAGGCGCATGCAAAACAGGAAGCGCGGCGCAAGCATATGCAGGCTTTCGTCGACCGGTTCCGCTACAAGGCGACCAAGGCAAGGCAGGCCCAATCCCGCCTGAAAATGCTGGAAAAAATGCAGCCGATTGGTCTCGGGATTGTCGAATCCAGCGCGCCAATCCGGTTTCCCGCGCCGGAAAAACTACTGGCTTCGCCGATTATCCGGCTTGAGAAAACCAAGGCGGGATATGCACTCGATAACCCTGTCTTGCGGAATATGGATCTACGTATCGACCAGGATGACCGGATCGCCCTGTTGGGCGCCAATGGCAATGGCAAATCGACCTTTGCGAAATTACTCGCGGACCGGCTGGAATTTGTCGAGGGCCAGATCACAAGGGCGCAACATCTGAAGGTGGCCATGTTTGCCCAACACCAGCTGGATGATTTGATAGCGGATCAAACCCCGATCGATCACGTGCGTCCGCTGATGAAAGGCGCTCCGGAGGCAAAGATCCGGGCCCGGGTCGCGCAAATGGGGCTCGATGCCGGCCGTATGGAAACAAAGGCAAAAGATCTTTCCGGCGGTGAGAAGGCCCGACTTCTATTGGGGCTGATCGCATTTGACGGGCCGCATTTGCTGATTCTGGACGAGCCGACCAACCATTTGGATATTGAAAGCCGCGATGCGCTTATGCTTGCCCTGAACGACTTTCCAGGTGCGGTGATCGTCATCAGCCATGACCGGCATCTGGTCGAGACGACGGCGGATCTGTTGTGGCTGGTGAAGGATGGGCAGGTTCGAAATTATGACGGCGATATCGAGGATTATCGCGCAGAAGTCCTGACGGGCAAAAAACCGGAGCCGAAGTCGCCGCCGACGGAAGTTACACCTGAACCGCGCAACAGTGCAGAGAAGCGGAAACTGGCTGCGGAGAAACGCAAGGCGCTGGCGCCGTTACAAAAGAAGATCAAGGAGACCGAAGCGTCGATGGCAAAGCTGCAGAAGGCGATCGGGCAAATCGACACCAAGCTTGCCTCACCTGAACTTTATGCCGATGACACGTCCGAAAGCCAGCAACTGGCGATCAAGCGAGCGGCTGCCGAGAAAAAACTGGTCGAGCTGGAGGAAGTGTGGCTTGAGATGAGTGAGGAATATGAGACCGCCATTTCAAGCGGGTAGGAATCGCGAATAAATCAACAGTCTATTTATGTTTAATATCAAATACTTACCAGCAAAAAGAAATACCTCTCGGGACATGCCAGTTCGTTGACCATTGTCTGACCTGAATTGCACGCTACCTACTAGGCATCCAATAAAAATTCATTACAGGAGTTTGCAATGTTCCGTCCGTCTCGCAGGGAATTTCTTCATTTGTCCGGGGGCGCGGCAGCCCTTGGTCTGTCCGGTTCACTTACCTTTGTCCCCAGCGCGATTGCCGATGAAGCGCGCGAGAAAGGTTATTACACCTACAAGGTCGGCGATATGGAAGTGACCTCGATCTATGACGGGATCTGGGAAAAACCCCATGACGATGGCTTCATTCGAAACGCCACTGTTGATGAAACCAAGGCAGCACTTGAGAAAGCCGGACTGTCCACAGAGTTCATCCCTATCGAATTTGCCCAGACCGTTGTGAAAACCGGTGACAACCTCGTGCTGATTGACGCGGGAACCGGCGGGCAGATGAGCCCCAAGGCCGGTGCCACGGTGAAAAACATGAAGGCGGCGGGTCTTGATCCCGCTGACGTAAAGACCGTTTTGATCTCGCATTTTCACCCAGATCACATCTTCGGCCTGATGGCCAAGGAGACGAATGAGCAGACAATGCCCAACGCCGAAATCATTGTTCCTGCGGCGGAGTACAAGTTCTGGACCGATCCCGCCACGCTTGAAAAAATGCCGGATGGCTTCAAGCCTTTGGTGCAAAGAATTCAGGCGACGATCCCGAACTGGAAAAACGTGACGCAGGTCGATGGTGAAAAGGAAGTGGCGCCTGGAATCAGAAGCCTTCCATTGTTTGGCCACACGCCCGGGCATACCGCATACCACATCAGTTCCGGTGACGATGAGCTGTTTGTTGTCGGCGACGTGACGAACATCCCTGCCCTTTTCGTCGTTAATCCCGGCTGGCAGGTTTCATTCGATGCCATTCCGGACCTGGCAGAAAAAAACCGTCGGATGATTTTCGATCGCGTCATCTCAGATGGTGCCGTGGTTGCCGGTTATCATTTCGGATTCCCGAATGCCGGTACCATTACCAAGGATGGCGATGGTTACTTGTTTACGCCAATGAGCTGAGTGTTCCTGGCCAAATGATCGAAAAGGCCGCTGGTGACAGCGGCCTTTTTTCTGTACCTCGTAAAATCCAATCAGTTTAATTACGCCCCCACTTGCGGGATTTTCGTTCGCGGCGCGAGCGGGCAGTTTTTGTTCGCCGGCCTGTTGTGAAAAGCCACAGAACGATGCCGAGACCAAGTGCCGCGAATCCCGGTTTGACGAATCGGTTATCAGCGGATTGTTCAGCAGTACGTACTGAAACGCCCAGTTTTTCCAATTGCCGAGCGGCTGCAGCCGATGGCTTGAGCGAAACCGTATATGTCGTAGTCCGGTCAACCTCGAATTCGGGCAAATCAAACGTATAAATCTTGTAATCAGCGTTTGAACCTTCGGGTTGTTGCGCAAGGAGTTCAAACTCACCAGAGATTACTTCCTTCGCACCGGTTTCAAGTTTCAGCGAATATTGCATGGCTTCGCTAAGTGTTTGATTGTTATCAATATATTCTGCCGTAAAAGCCAGTATGACAGGGTTGTCAGCAGGCGATAGCTCAATTGTCGTGGAACGCCACAGAGGTTCCGGGTCGTCAATTTTCGGGCTGAAGATTGTCCCGCGCACGCTCGATTGATCAGATTCCTGCGCGGTCACCAACGGCCACACTATGGCGGCACCAAACCCGCCCAGAATCAGGATTACGGCGATTAATCTCAGCATTGTATAAAACGGCGTTGTTTCATTTACTCATCCGACAATTATCTTAACAGATTGGGCAAGTTCTGAGGGCACTGTCCCAAATTCACGCCTTCTTTTCCCACCGTCCGCTGGAATTTTGCTGCCAGTAGGTGACGTCATGGCCGGCTTCTTTCTCGATTTTCCAACGCTCGCGCGCGCTGTCCAAAGCGGTGTTGTCGTACCCGTCAAACACGTAAACGCCCCGCTCATAGGCGCTCAGATCGGGAGGGACAGCGGCATCGACCATGAAACGTACATTGGCCTGGTTTGGATTTTCAGTATCGGTCGTCAGCCAGATTGGTTGTTGGTGCTCGGTACCGTCACGCAGCGCCGAATGGGCAAGGAAACTTTCCTCGCGATAGGTCCATAAATGATTATCGAGCGCGTTCATTCGCTCCCCGGTGCCAAACTGAACTACCGTACGCCAATTTCTTTCCAGGCATTTTTCAAGCAGACCGGGCAGAACCTGTTCGAGCGTGCGCTCCGTTAAATGATAAAACAGAACCTCTGCCACCATGCCACCCGTCAGTTTTCGTAATTGTCCGAAACCAGACGATCAAGCAGCCGAACGCCATAACCCGACGCCCAAGACTGGTTGTATTCGTTCTTCGGAGATCCCATCGCGGTACCGGCAATATCCAGATGCGCCCAAGGTAAGTCATTGACAAAACGTTGTAAAAACTGACCCGCGGTGATCGAGCCGGCCCAGCGGCCGCCGATGTTTTTCATATCGGCATTCTTGGAATCAATCATCTTGTCGTATTCCTTGCCGAGTGGCATTCGCCAAACCTTCTCACCTGTCGAAGTCCCCGCCGCAGCGAGGCGCTCACTTAGTTCATCATTGTTGGAAAACAGACCTGCATGGTGGTTGCCCAGCGCGACAATGATTGCACCGGTCAATGTCGCCAGGTTGATCATGAATTGCGGTTTGTATTTTTCCTGACAATACCAAAGCGCATCGGCCAGAATCAGCCTTCCCTCGGCGTCTGTATTGATTACTTCAACCGTTTGGCCGGACATTGAAGTCACGATGTCGCCGGGACGCTGGGCATTTCCATCAGGCATGTTTTCCACGAGCGCAATAATCCCGATGACATTGGCCTTGGCCTTGCGCGCGGCAAGTGCGTGCATCAGCCCAGTCACGGCAGCGGCGCCGCCCATATCCCCCTTCATGTCCTCCATTCCGCCGGCCGGTTTCATGGATATGCCGCCGGTATCAAAGACAACGCCCTTTCCGACAAACGCAATCGGCTCCTGCTTGGCCTTGCCTCCGTTCCAGGTCATGACAACCATACGCGCCGGGCGGACCGATCCCTGGGCAACACCCAAAAGTGCGCCCATCTTGGATTTTTTCAGATCCTTTTCGTCGAGGATTTCAATCTCAACGCCCAATTTGGACAACTCTTCGGCCCGTTTTGCGAATTCGACCGGACCAAGCGCATTGGCAGGCTCATTGACAAGATCGCGCGCGGTAATGACGCCATCTGTTATGGCTTCCATGATTTTCCAGCTCTTGCGAGACTTCGAAGGGTCTTCAACGCCAAGCACGATTTTCGAAGTCTTGGGCTGTTTTCCATTTGATTTTGTCTTGTACTTATCGAAATCATAGGCGCGCAACTTCGCACCGGCGGCGATTGCCGCATTTGCTCCCTCAGCGAGTGGCCCCGCGCCAGTTTCGCAAACAATCGTCAATAGCTCGGCCTTTGCGGCTGATGCACGCAATTTTCCGCCGACACGCAACCATTCCACCTCACCGGCATCACCCAACTCGCCACAGCCGATAACGACAAATTTCTCGTGACCTGATTCGGGGGCAAGCAACTCGATGGTCGAGCACAGTTTTCCATCGAACTCTGCCTCATCCATCGCGCGTTTCAAACGGCCATCGCTATCCATTGCCTTGGCAATCGCGCCCAATTCACTGCCCTTCGAAACGACAAAGGCGACAACGCCTTTTTTGGGCTGCTCTAACTTGGCAAAACTGAATACTGGTGACTTGGCCATTTAAATTCCTTCTGGATAGACTGAAATTCAGATAGTTTGTTGTTCTGAACAGACGAATTTCGGGCGATTCCCGGATGTCCGGCTTACAATGGGGAGCATGACATACATAGTGCTTTTGTGAGGTATTGTCTCCCCTCTGCAGCGGTGAGTCATAGCGTTCGCCGTTGCTTGTTGGCAACAGTCGAAAAAAAATGGCGTAAATGCCTGTTAACCTTGTTCTTTCGCCCCTTTTTAGCCATTTCATCGGAGCATGCTTAATGGGATGATAACCATCACGGCGCGTGAGCGGAAAAATGATTCCTTTTGGCGCTTAAATCGGGTCTGAACAGTGCGGGTAGATAACTGTCTTGATCCAGGAATGAAAACTGCAACCAAAGGGACGTTCAGGCACAACGCATGAAACTGATTGAGCGCTATATTTTCCAGCGTGCAGGGATAGCGGTTCTTGTAACGCTGTCTTCGCTCGTTGGAGTGGTGTGGATCATTCAGGCGTTGAAGGAGCTGGACGTTTTCACGACGAAAGGCCAGACGGTGGTCGCCTATCTGGCGCTGACCACATTGGCTATTCCGATGTTGATCCTGGCGGTCATTCCAATCGCTTTGCTTCTGGCAACAATTTATGCCGTCAACTCGCTAAATGCGAATTCGGAACTCGTCGTCATCAATGCCAGCGGCGCGTCATCGTGGGTATTGGTGAAACCGCTTCTGGTGCTGGCGCTTCTGTGCAGCCTGTTCACGGGAATGGTTGGTCACTTCGTTTCACCTTGGAGCCTGCTTACACTCAAGGTGCTTGCCACGGAAATGCGCGCCGACCTTGTGCAGATATTGATCAGGGAAGGCACGTTCAACAAGATCGAGAAGGGTCTGGTTTTTCATATCGCAAAACGCGAAGCGGGTGGCGTGCTGCGGGGCATACTGATTTCCGACGAACGCGACAAAGAAAAATCGATAATATTCACGGCAGACACCGGTTTCGTTAAGCGCCAGAATGATGGGGCTGTTCTGTTACTGCGGGATGGTGAGATCCAACAACGCGATGCCGAAAGCAACAGTGTTACAGTTATCAACTACAATTCGTACGTTTTCGATCTTTCGACCTTTGCGTCCAAGGTCTCAGTTGGAAGTCTCCGCCCCAAGGAACGTACAACGATCGACCTGTTAAATCCGGATCCAGAGGACCGCTATTTCCAGAAAAGACCCGGACTTTACCGATCGCAGATCCATGAGCGATTTTCGGAAATGCTCTGGCCCTTCACCTATGTGATCGTCATGCTGGCTTTCGCCGGCCAGGCGCGTTCGACCAGGCAAAGCCATGGTTCGGCAATCGGCGCGGCAATGCTTGTGGTCACAATCTTGCGCGGAGTCGGATTTTCGGCCATTTCGGCGACGAAGGGAGATGCCTCCATCGTCTGGCTCGTCTACGCACTTCCGCTCAGTGGTATTGTTTTAGGCAGCTGGTTCTTGATCACCGGCCGGCCGGTCGAATTGTCACCAGCAGCACAAATGCGGGTGGATTCGGTGAACATGGCCATTGCGAAGCGCTTTGACGCGTTGATGGAACGGTTGCCGATATCACGGCGCAGAGCTGCAGGAGTACGAGCATGATCGGTCGTACCCTCAGCCTGTATATAGCTGCCAGGTTCGCGAAAACGGTCTTGGGGATGCTGATATCGCTTCTTATCCTGATTGTATTGGTGGATTTTGTCGAACAGCTTCGAAAGGCTGCCGAACGTCCGGATATTCCCGTATTGGGCCTATTGCAGATTTCTGCATTCAAGGCGCCGGCTTTTGTAGAGAAGGCGTTTCCGTTTGGATGCCTTTTTGCTGCGATGATCACGCTGACACAACTGAACAACAAGCTTGAGCTCGTTGTGGCGAGGGCAGCGGGCGTTTCTGCATGGCAGTTCATCATGCCGGTTTCTGTCGTAGCGGCACTGATCGGCTTGTTTGCCGCTTTCGTCTATAACCCGATATCTGTTCGGGCCTTTGAACGCAGCACCGAAATTCAGGTAGAACTGTTCTCGGCAAAAGACCGAAAAAAAGCAGGTGAAATATCTTCCTATTGGCTCCGCCAGGAAGATTCAGGCGGGAATTCGGTGATCAACGCCAGAGTTGCCCGCAAGGGCGGCAAAATTCTGCACGACGTCAAAATTATCCGCTATCTCGACGATGGCCGCATCTACGAGCGCATTGATGCGAAGAATGCCCGCTTCAGGGACGGGAATTGGGTGATTGCCGATGCCTATGTGACGGACAATGATGCGGTCAGCGAGTTTCACAGTCGCTATGAAATCGACAGCAAGCTGACCGAAGATATTCTGGCTGGTGTGACTTCGAACCCCGAAACCGTTCCATTTTGGGATCTATTGCGGACAGCAGGCAAAGCGACGCTCGCAGGGGGAAATCCCAATCCATATCTGGTTCAATTTTACAGTCTGCTTGCCCTGCCGCTGTTTCTTGTGGCAATGGTTGTTATCGCATCGACAGTCTCGCTAAAATTTGTTCGATTCGGACAGGTTGGCCGCATGATTATTGGTGGCATCCTGTGCGGGTTCGTGCTTTATACCGTTACGAAATTTGTGACATCTCTTGGGAGTAACGGGATCGTGCCGCCGGTGGTCGCGGCGTGGTCCCCTTTCATTGTGGCGATATTTTTTGGCGTGAGCGTTTTGTTACATCAGGAGGATGGCTAATGAGCTTTCTTCCTTTGCCAATTTCGGGTTCCCGGAGAACCTTGAGAAAGCTGCGCATGCCGGCCCTTGCGGTCGCCGGCGCCGTGATGCTCGTTGTTTCACCATTGCCAACTATGGCCCAAGAATCGACCGGCTCTTTTTTCGGACAGCGTTCCGCTGCCAACCCGGATGCGCAGATGCTGCTTGAGGCTGACCAGGTCATCTACAACAATGATGATGAAACGGTCACCGCAGTCGGCAATGTCCAGATTGCCTATGACGACTACACACTGACGGCGCAAAGAGTAATCTATTCCCGAGCGACAAATCGGGTGATCGCCATGGGCGATGTTGAAATTCTGCAGCCATCCGGCGAGCGCATTTTCGCGGAAGAGATCGACATCACGGATGATTTCAGCGATGGATTTGTGTCTGCGTTGAAAGTCGAAACGGCCGACAACACACGGCTTGCGGCAGAAAGTGCCGAACGCCGAGATGGAGAAATTTCTGTATTTACAAATGGTGTCTATACCGCCTGCGAACCGTGCAGGGAGAACCCGGCAAAGCCACCGTTGTGGCAGATACGGGCAAACCGCGTCATCATCAATAACCGGACCCAGCG
>JANQQM010000047.1 GCA_028289365.1 Salaquimonas sp.
CTCCCGGGTGTTGACCGGTGGCAGGTGCATCTCCGACCCCTTCGCCAGGCGGTAGGCCAGCACGATCTTCAACGCCGCCAGCGCGGTGACAAACGGCAATACCACCATCAGCGTCTTTAGCCAGATCGGTGAATGGATGTAGATTTCGGCAAGTGGTTGCATGGTCATATTTCCCTCGTCATCCTCGGGCTTGACCCGAGGATCCACTCCGATATCTCTCGGTTTGGTTTGTCGGTGCAGGCAAGGAAAGATCGGTGGAACCTTTTCACCTTCATATATTTCCGAAACATCACGGTATGGATCCTCGGATCACGGCTGCGCCGGTCCGAGGATGACGGAGAAAGAGACGCTCGTTTAAAAGACAAACAGATCATTCAAAATATGCTCCCCAAGTTCATGGCCCATCTCCCCCCCTCAAGGGGGGAGACGGGCATCGCGCTCTCCCCTCGTCATCCTCGGGCTTAACCCGAGGATCCATACCGTTTTGGCGCCGCGTGTGCCCAAAGGAACCGGCTCCTTCCACTGAAACATCACGGAATGGATCCCCGGATCACGGCTTCGCCGGTCCGAGGATGACGGAGAAGGCGATCCGCCTTCCACCAAATCGATAGCTGGTTGCATGGTCCCCAAAACTTCCCTCAAGCGTCGGTGGTTATGAATATCCCAATATGGGATAAATTGAAAGTGGGAATATTGACTTTGCGCTCCAACGGAAAGCGCAAATGCCTCGATCCATTCATTCCGCCGATTACAAGAAGCTGACGGCCGTCATCATCAGCCAGCGCAAGAGGGCCGGGATGACCCAGCAGCAGGTCGCCGACCGCCTGAAGCGCCCTCAATCCTATGTGGCAAAGGTGGAAGGCGGCGAACGGCGCCTGGATGTTGTTGAATTCATTGAACTAATCCGCGCAATGGACGGCGATCCGGTCACCGCAATGCAGGAAATCACCGGATAGCTGCCACAAATGCGGAACCCAATCTCCCCTTTGAGGGGGAGAATGTTTTGTCTGGACTTGGCAGAGCGAAGCGCATGCCAAGTCGTAGCAAAACAAGAGGGGGGATCACTCAACTCCCCAACACTCGTGCTTGCCGATGGGTATAATGGACCCCGGATTGCATGGCATCCGGGGTGACAGTTATTCGCGGTTTCTACCTAAGTTAGCACAGCATCGAAATGACACGACGACCGTATTTTATATGTGATGTGCTGGTTGAGTTTGCACTAGAGGTGATAATGATGACTTAGCTTTGAAACCTTTGAATTGGTTCTGGGTCTTTCCCAATAAAGCGCAATCTGACCTGATACTCCATTGACAGCATGTCGAGCCGTTCGTCTCGTAGCGAGATCTTGCTGAAAAATGGGATGTTAAACTCTCCATTTGCCCGCGGCGAATCAACAATCCAATACTCAACGCTCCATCCAGCTGTTCCTGTTTCGATTGCAGACGACAGATTGTGTGCGTGATCGTCTTGATCGGTCCTGCGAAGTCTATCCACTAGTTGAGGCCATGCTGCAGGTATCCTCTTAAATTGTCGAGCTGAGTTAGATCCCTGCTTAAAGAAGTGATTTAGTACGCTGGAAGTTCTGGAGCTCTTCTTCACATGTATAAATCGCCGACCGCCGACGTCGAGCAAATCACATGGTTCGAATCCAGACCTCGAGACATTTGGGACAGTAATTTCTTGTCGATCGAGTAGGGCAAAACCGAACTGTTCAGCCAATCGCCTGTTGTAATCGTCTTCTCGTTCTAATGTTCCGTTACCATCCTCATCATAGTTGGTGATTATCCTAGTCGGTAAATCGTCTTCCCATTCCGCTACAGTATCTCGATAGGTAGATTCGACAGATGTTCGAAAATTGTCATCTATTCGAAACCATTTCCCCTCGTTGATCGCAAATCTCTCGGAATTAATGTCTACAGAGCCTATTAGCGCCTTTCTCAGTTTCCACTTAATGCTTGGACGGTCTTCATCTAGTATCGCCTCAATCTTGTGTGAATCCAGTGTATCAGCATCTAATGTAGACAGTTTCCCTTTGCTCTCCATCGCAGCTACATAATGTCTCAGCAGAAGATCAGCGAAATAGTGCCTTAAACCAGGACCGTGAAATTTGAATGCGATACCCTCTGCATCTGCCGAAGATGGCAAACCAAGTTCAAAGCTACCCTGATTGGTTCTTATTCTCTCCGCCGCAATTTCATTTAGTTCGCGGATTTTAATTCCATCATTCATCGGTTTGACGGAATCAATTATCTTAAATTCAGTTTCTTGATACGAAGTTGAATCATATAAAGCCAAGAGATCTTCCGCTAATTCCGGAATATCTTGATAGTCAAACTCCCCTGTTATCTTTAGGGAACGTGACCCGGCCATGCTGTCGGCCTCAATATCATCTCGAGTGGCGCCACTAACTTTTTGGACCAAATCAAGCGCATCTTCGATCCCAAAAGATCGAAACTCTCTTTGGAATGCAGATTGCGAGACGCCCTTCAATGCGTCACCGAGGTTTGTCCGCTCAAGCTTTCTTAGCTTTGTATGATCCAACCCATTAACTGCAACGAGAATTCCGAAATCCGATTCAAATGCATCTTCATTCAAGTACATCCACCCGAAGGAAAACGTTACTGCAAACACCCTATCGTCAATTTCAAATAACAGAATTCCTGCGCCAGAATAGGTGGTAAAAGTACGCACATCTGAGAACGCTCGAGAAAGTCCACGCAGCCATTTGGGCGTCGTTTGTTGACCTTGAAATACAAAAATTTCAGCACGCTCAGCAAAATCTTCGACGACAATACGCTGTGTATTTGGAGATGCTAAATTAGTGGTGGCATTTTCAGTTAAATAATCGCTGAAATCATGTCTATTTTCTTTAGCTAGAAAAAAAGTATAAGTATGTTTCGCCATTGTACGACTCCCGGCATACAAACAAAATAAAACAACATATTATAATATTGTATAACACGAATATTCGAGAGTATTGGGATCTACAAACAATTTTCAATTGTTTGCTTTTGCCAAGGCAAATCCGGTCCCAGCCCGTCGCTATGGCTCCGGGCATTCGTAGCTGGAATTGATTCACTGGATCAATTCCCGGCTGAAAACCACAGGCTTTCAGCGACCCCTCACTCATCCCCCATCTTCAATGCTTGAATAAAAGCTTCCTGCGGGATTTCGACTCGCCCGAACTGGCGCATTTTTTTCTTGCCGGCCTTTTGCTTGTCCAGCAGCTTGCGTTTGCGCGTGGCGTCGCCGCCATAGCATTTCGCCGTCACGTCCTTGCGCATTGCCGAGATGGTTTCGCGCGCGATGATCTTGCCGCCGATCGCCGCCTGTACCGGGATCTTGAACAGGTGCCGCGGGATCAGATCCTTAAGTTTCTCGCACATGGCCCGCCCGCGCCGCTCGGCCTGCGAGCGGTGCACCAGCATGGCGAGCGCGTCGACCGGCTCCTCATTGACCAGGATCGACATCTTGACGAGATCGCCGGGCCGATGGCCGGTAATCTGGTAGTCGAAACTGGCATAGCCGCGCGAGATCGACTTCAGCCGGTCGTAGAAATCAAACACCACCTCGTTGAGCGGCAGGTCATAGACCAGCATGGCGCGCTTGCCCACATAGGAAAGATCATGCTGCACGCCGCGCCGGTCCTGGCACAGCTTCAGGATCGAGCCGAGATAATCATCCGGCGTCAGGATGGTGGCGCGGATCCAGGGTTCGCGGATTTCCTCGACCTGGGTCGGGTCCGGCATGTCGGCCGGATTGTGCAATTCGATCTGCTCACCATCGCGCAAGGTCAGCTCATAGACGACCGAGGGGGCGGTCGCGATCAGGTCGAGATTGAACTCGCGCTCCAGCCGCTCCTGAATGATCTCCAGATGCAACAGGCCCAGAAACCCGCAGCGGAAGCCGAAGCCGAGCGCGGCAGAGGTCTCCATCTCGAAGGAGAAGCTCGCATCATTCAGCCGTAGCCTGCCCATGGCGGCGCGCAGATCCTCGAAATCGGCCGCATCGACCGGGAAAAGTCCACAAAAAACAACCGGTTGCGCCGGCTTGAAGCCCTCGAGCGCGGTCTCGGTCTGGCGCTTTTCCTCGGTGATCGTGTCACCGACGCGGGTATCGGCCACCTCCTTGATCGCGCCGGTGAAAAAGCCGATCTCGCCCGGGCCAAGCGCCCCGGTCTGCACCATTTTCGGTGTCATCACGCCGGCCCGGTCGACCAGATATTTCGCCCCCGTCCCCATCATTCGGATGGTCTGGCCCTTCTTGAGTTCGCCATCGATGACCCGCACCAGCACGACCACGCCCAGATAGGCGTCATACCAGCTGTCGACCAGAAGCGCCTTCAAGGGCGCGTCGCGGTCGCCAGTCTTCGGCGCGGGCAGGCGGTTGACGATCGCTTCCAGCACATCTTCCACGCCCTCGCCGGTCTTGGCCGAAATCGGGATCGCCTCGGAAGCGTCCAGCCCGATCACCTCCTCGATCTGCTCCTTGATCCGCTCCGGCTCGGCGGCGGGCAGGTCGACCTTGTTCAAGACGGTGACGATCTCATGATCGGCCTCGATCGCCTGATAGACATTCGCCAGCGTCTGCGCCTCCACCCCCTGGCTGGCATCGACCACCAGCAGCGAGCCCTCACAGGCCGAAAGCGACCGCGAAACCTCATAGGCGAAGTCGACATGGCCCGGCGTGTCAATCAGGTTCAAGACATAATGCTCGCCGTCCTTGGCATCATATTCCAGCCGGACGGTATTGGCCTTGATGGTAATGCCGCGCTCGCGCTCGATATCCATCGAATCGAGCACCTGTTCCTTCATCTCGCGCTCCTCCAGGCTGCCCGTCATCTGGATCAGCCGGTCGGCGAGCGTCGACTTGCCATGATCGATATGGGCAACGATGGAAAAATTGCGGATATTTGATAGCGGCGTGTCAGTCATGGCCGCGATGTAGCAGGAACGTGGCGAAAGGCAAGGGGGTGCGCCAATAGATTACGCCAAAGCATTCTGGCTCGCCCGTGCTTCACCCCGCCGTGTCGCGTTCCACCAATTCCTTGTAGAGCTGGCGGATGCGGGTTGTTACCGGCCCGAAGCCCTCGAAGTCGCCGATCCGCTTGCCGTCGATCGAGCGCACCGGCGTCTGCGCCCCGAACGTGCCGGTCAGGAAAGCTTCATCCGCCCCATAGGCATCAACCAGCGAATAATTGCGTTCAAAGGCCGGGATATCATTGGCGCGGCACAGCTCGATCACCTTGCGCCGGGTCACGCCATTCATGCAGTAGTCGCCGGTCGAGGTCCAGACTTCGCCCTTGCGGACGATGAAGAAATTGCAGGCATTGGTGGTGTTGACGAAACCATGCGGATCGAGCATCAGCCCTTCATCGGCCCCGGCCTGCTCGGCCTGCAGGCAGGCGATCACGCAATTCAGCTTCGAATGAGAATTATATTTGGCGTCCTGGCTCATCGGCAGGCCGCGCACCTGCGGCACGGTGGCAAGCGCAATGCCGCGTTTGGCCAGTTCCTCTGCCGGTTTCGAATGTTCGGCAATGATCACCACGGTTGGCCCGCTTTGCGAAAGGGACGGATGCTGAAACGGCTTGATCTTCACCCCGCGCGTCACCATCAGGCGCGCATGGGCATCCCCCGTCATCCCGTTGGCGGCAGCGGTGGCATCCAGTGCCGCTTCGACTACCTCCCGGTCCATGCCGATATCGATATTCACCGCCTTGCAGCTTTCAAACAGCCGGTCGAGATGATCGTCCAGGAACGCCCATTTTCCGTTATAAAGCCGCAAGCCCTCCCACATGCCGTCGCCCAGCATGAAGCCGGAATCATAGACCGAGACTTTTGCCTCGTCGCGATGGACCAGATCGCCATTCACATAGATCTTGATATCGGCATTGCGCGGATCATCCAGCGCGGTGTGGGTGGTCAGATGTTTGTCGAGCTTCTTGTTCATCTTGTTTGCCTTGGGTGACCGTTTTGGTCATTGTAATTGATCGGCGAAATCGCAAAACGCCTGCGAGCAACGCATAACCGGAGAAGCATCGTGACGCAAATCATTGCCATGTGGTCGGGCCCCAGAAATCTGTCGACTGCCATGATGCGCTCCTTCGGTGCGCGGGCTGGTTGCAGGCCGGTGGATGAGCCTTTCTATGCCGCCTATCTCGCGGCAACGGGTCTCGACCATCCCATGCGCGAGGAAATCATCGCCGATGGTGAGACCGATCCGGCAAAGGTCGCGGAAGAATGCTTGGAGCCGCCCGAACCGCCGCAATCCCTTGTTTACCAGAAACACATGACCCACCACATGATTGACGGATTCCCGCTCGACTGGATCGGTGAGGTTACCAATGTCTTTTTAATCCGCGATCCGGCGCGGGTACTGGCGAGTTATGCCAACAAGGCGAATAGCGTAACGGCGGCCGATACCGGCTTTGTCCGCCAGCGTGAATTGTTCGACCTGGTCACTGAGAAGACCGGCGAGATTCCGGCGGTTATCGATGCTGCCGATATCCGCGCCCACCCGGAAGCAATGCTGAAGAAACTCTGTGCGAAGATCGGCATCGAGTTCGATCCGGCAATGCTGTCCTGGCCCGCCAGACCGCGCGAGGAGGACGGGATCTGGGCCAGCCACTGGTATGACGCCGTGTGGAAATCGACCGGCTTCGCCCCACCGGAGATAGGTGACCCTTTACCACTTCCGGAGGACCTGGCAGCAATTGAAATAGAACTGCGTGCAGACTATGAATATTTGCGTCGGTACCTCTTGGGCGGATAAAAGTTCGCCAATAAAATCTTGTTAGTTCTTCTTGCCATTCGAGGCCTTGCGCACCACGCAGGGCCGGTTTTGCGTTTCTTGAGCCTGATTATTGTTCCCGCCAAAGATGTTGGCGAATGTATTCAGCGGCGCGGTGAAGAAATCAGTTGCCATCCGTTGCGGCATGGCCCCTTGTTCCAATGAAATCTCCGGTTTGGACAGGGCGCCGGTTATCTTGAAGGGCGTTGGCCGCGCCGCAGCATTTTTGGATATCGGGATTGGCTGGAACTCCAGATTGATCCGGTTGCCCTTGATGTCGATGCTGCCCTTGCCGACCGCCTGCACATTCTTTGTCTCCAGAACGATCTGCGAAGTGCTTGCTCGACCATTCTTGAAGTTCAACGGAAATACCGCGCAGACCAGCTTTGTCGTTTCCTCACGCGACTGGGTGAACATCCAGCTGACAAAATTCATGCCGGTAAGATCGAGCAGATTGGTCTGAATCACCCCGCCCGACAGCGAAGCATCGATCCGGCCATTGCCGTTCGCCAGCACTTGCCGAATATCGGTTCCGCTGCCATTCATGTTGAACCGCGCCGACAAGGTGCCGCTCGCCATTTCCGGCACCCGTAATTCCCTCAGCAATCGGCCCAATGCCAGCCGCGTAATCGAGCCATTGGACGAAATAGCCGCCGGGCTC
>JANQQM010000055.1 GCA_028289365.1 Salaquimonas sp.
ATGATTGCATCAGCTGCGCGGGCACCGGACACTGCGACCATCACTGCCGCTGAACCCAGAAGAAGGGTCTTGATTTTCATTGTCCTGACCTCCAGTCAAGTTAAACCGGAAATCGGGCACTCGGAATTCGGATTATTTCGGGCGAAATAGAAATTATGAATAAATTTCAGATAGATAAGGAAGGTTAGCTGATCAGCTTGTGGTCAGGCTTCAACCGGTCGGCTGGAAGACATCAAACCGAGCATCTTGCCTGCGGCCATGAGGCCGGTCTTGACCGCCATCTGTGCGTCTATAAGTTCGTATTGCGTGCCGGTTACTTCAAACGCGCGTTGGTAGCATGCACCAATCGAGCCTTCGGAAATCAACAGGACCGGCTCCTTACCAAGGCTGGAACACATGCCCGCCAGTTCCAATCCGATTAGTGTCCCTGACAGGCGAGCTGACGCCTGAAGAGCATCTTCATTACTCAACAGTCCGTGGGCCCTGATTGAAAAAAGCAAGGCGGTAGCCTGGTCCGGGTTCGAACTTGCGGCTAGAACGGATTGTGCAAATTCTCCGCGCTGTTCAAGCGGGATGGAAGCACTAGCACCTCCCGCTCCAGCACTGGTCTGGCTCAATATCGTATGATTTGAGAGCGCCTTGAACAAATCTCCGGTCATATAGGTACGAAAATCGATAATTCGCCCATTTGCCACTGATACCCATTTTGAATGAGTTCCAGGCAGACAGCACCATGCGTTGCTTTTGGGGCGATTGGCCAATGCGCCGACGACGAGCGTTTCTTCGCCACGCATGACATCGGGCGCATCCGCTTTCCGCTTGGCGATACCCGGAAGGATGAAGACGTCACGGTTTAGGTCAGGTACCTTCACGGCGGCATTGGCAATGACCTCGAAATCAGCGGGTAGTGCGAGATAGCGCGCCTGGTGCCATCCGGTCTTTGCACCGGCCATGCCGCAAATCACCGCCGGCATGCCTGAACTGCCTTGCCCATCGGAGATGTGTTTCTCGAGGATATTATCGAAGCCGCTGGATCGCGCGGCAACCATGCCTTCCGAACTGTGGGTAGAATGGGTCGTATTGCCATGCTCATCAACCAGCCAGAGGCGAAAGCTGGATGTGCCCCAGTCGACAAGGGCAAGGACAGGCAAAGAAGAGCTTTCTGGCATTCGAAACTATCCGGGCTGTGTTGCAATATGGCCTTTGCAGCCTGCCTTTGGGGGCGCAGCACATGCAAATGCACGTCAGGTGCCGTCATTTTGACGCGGAAAGTGCACATCTTCAAGCAGATTTGGCGAGTTTCACCGACAAGGGAGCGCAACATTATGCGCGTTGTGGCCCTTGACATTCACAAATTGACTTGTCGTCTCATTTTTGGGGTTCAACAATACGCCTCAGACCGGGAACGCGAGGCGAATCGGCGCGGTTGCCCGGATGAATGGAATCTGGGCCCCACAATGCCTGGTAAGTGTCGACATCCATCCTGCGCTTTTGGAAATGGAATGCTGCCAGGATCAACACGGCCCACCAACCAATTATGCCGATCCACATCCAACGAGGTGCATTCGCCTGCC
>JANQQM010000127.1 GCA_028289365.1 Salaquimonas sp.
ACTTTCTTGCCGGAAAGGCGCGGTACCAAAGACGCAATG
The DNA here is from genome assembly GCA_028289365.1 of Salaquimonas sp. Taxonomy (GTDB): domain Bacteria; phylum Pseudomonadota; class Alphaproteobacteria; order Rhizobiales; family Rhizobiaceae; genus BOKV01. The sequence continues at coordinate 40 of JANQQM010000127.1, forward strand.
TCAGAATAGGGATGACGAAAGGATGCCGGGATCAGTTTGGGATTGGTCGCAAAATCCTCGTCGAGACAAATGTCGACAATGACCGGCGCTCCCGGCAGGCCAATCAGGCGGGAAAGCTGTGCTACGGAAATCTGGTTTGGAGACGTCATGCGTCCACCCTCCTTCATATAGTGAGGTGATCAGGACGCGAATTTCGGCTGGCGCCTCACGGGGCACTCGCAGACCCCATACCTCTGAATACTCGCGCTTGTGGACTGATGTCAATGTCGAGCATAACCGGGAATCGGACATACAAGAAACCCGTGTCAAATGCTCCGGATCAGCTGGTTGGCCGCGAATGCAGCTTCCATGAGCATGTTTTTTGAAGTGCGGAACTGCACCGAACTTGTTTCGGTCAATGGCAGCGGAAGGCAGTCTTCGCTGCCCCCGTCGAGCAGTTCTGCCATGGATCGTCCAAATACGGTTCCCGGACCAATGCCACGGCCATTATATCCAATTGGCGTGTACAATCCCTCAGCAAGCTTGTGGATCCTCGGCAAATGGTCTGGCGTCATCGCGATCTGGCCGTGCCAGGCGGCCTCTATCTGCACTTCGCCGAGATCGGGAAACAGGCGATCAAGCATTTTTCTGGCCCATCTCCGCGACAGGCCTTCCTTGCCGCCGATTACCGAGCCCATCGAACCGATGATCAACCGGTCATGGGCGTCGCGTCGAACAGAACTCATTACCGGGGCGGTATCCCATACGCCCTGCCTCTCCGGCAAGATTTTCGCTCCCCTTCCTTTAAGGGGAGCCGTCGCAAGCTGAAAATAATTGATCAGCGTGTAGGTTTTGTTCAAACTGGGCCACAGATTATCGCTATAGGCATTGGTCGCCAGGATGACCCACTTTGCAGCTAGTGTGCCGCTACCTGTTTCAACCTTCCAGGAGCCTCCATCTCGAGTGAGACTTAGAGCTTGCGCGCCTGTACTTATCTTTGCGCCTGCAGCAGCCACGGCCCGCGCCAATCCACGGGCATAACCCATCGGATTGATGGTCCCTGCCCGCAAATCGAGCAAACCGCCATGAAACGCCCCTGTTCCGATCAGCCTGGTCGTTTCCTCTCTCGAAAGAAGCTCTACCGGCGCGCCCAGTTGCTGCCAGGCGCGGGCCCTGGCACCAAGTTCATCCATCGATTTGGCAGAGTGGGCGCCATGTATGGTACCGGCCCTAACCGCCTCGCATTGTATTTGGTATTTCTCGATTAACGAAAACACATATTCCGGTGCTTTGCCGAGGATTTCCAGCAAGTGAGCGCCGCGTTCTTCGCCGAGTTGTGCTTTTATTTCAGCAGGCGGCAACCAGAGCCCGGCATTGACCAATCCTCCGTTCCTGCCGGAGCCGCCATAGCCAATTTTCTGTGCCTCCAGGACGTGACAGTCGATACCCTTTTCAGCGCAATGCAGTGCCGTTGAAAGTCCCGTATATCCACCGCCAATGATTGCGACATCCGTAGTGCAATCACCCGGAAATGCTGCCTGGCAATCCTGCTCGGCCGCAGACATGTCCCACAGGGATATTTTTGATGCGTCCTGAAGCGATTGCCCTACCATAAAGAATTTTCACGAATTGCTGCCTGGTACCAGTCGACAATTTGCTGCCTTTCCTGCGGCTCTAGAAAGGTCACATTGGCTGGCGGCATAGCGTTGCTCCGGCCTGCCTGCAGGTAGATTTCCCTAGCCTGGCCCGCAATATCCGCATCCGTTTCCAGCAAGACGCCCTTGGGCGGCGCGACGATGCCATCCCAAACCGGCTCGCGGGAATGGCACATGGAGCACCTGCCCTGCACGGTGTCCCTCACCGTCTCAAACCCCTGCGCGTCAGCAAATAACTGCTGATGTCTGGTAAGTGCAGCATCCTCATAATCTTCAGGCAGCACTTTCGGTACCGTTGAAAGCCAGATGATGATCAGGAACAGGATTGCTGAAACAAGCCAGGTCCAGTAAGGCGTTCCGGCGCGAGAATGAACTGAATTGAAATAATGGCGGATCAAGACGCCAATCAGGAATATCAGAGAGGCGATGAGCCAGCTATATTGCGTGCCGAATGCCAGCGGGTAATGGTTCGACAACATCAGGAAAATGACCGGCAGCGTCAGATAGTTGTTATGGGTGGAACGCTGCTTGGCTTGCAGACCCAGTGCGGGGTCCGGGGAGCGGCCAGCCTTCAGATCTTCGACGACGATTTTCTGGTTCGGGATGATGATCAGGAACACGTTGGCCGACATGATCGTTGCGGTAAAAGCGCCGAGGTGCAGGAAGGCTGCCCTGCCGGTGAATACCTGGGTATAGCCCCAGGCCATGGCCACCAACACAAAAAACAGCAATATCATCAGACGGTTATTGTCCTCGCCGAACTTGCTTTTGCACAGGAAATCATAGGCAATCCAGCCGAATCCGATGGACGCCAGCGAAATCAGGATCCCGGTCAGGGGCGAAATGTCGAGCACATTGGGATCGACCAGATAGAGATCGGCACCGGCATAGTAGATGATTGCCAGCAGCGCGAAGCCGGAAAGCCAGGTCGCATAGCTTTCCCATTTGAACCAGGTCAGATGTTCGGGCATCTGAGCCGGTGCAACCATGTATTTCTGAATGTGATAAAAGCCGCCGCCATGGACCTGCCATTCCTCGCCGCTTGCGCCTTCCGGCAGAGGGCGATCCTTTCTCAGGCCCAGGTCAAGGGCAATGAAATAGAAGGAAGACCCAATCCAGGCGATGGCTGTAATGACATGCAGCCAACGGACGCCAAAGGACAGCCAGTCCCAGAATACTGCAAATTCATACATGCAGCTCTCCGGCAGATTCGATATTTGCAGTAAATTGGCTGGCTTGATTCATGTGGAACTCAACTGCCGCGATAGGTCGAGAAGCTGAAGGGAGAAGCAAGCAGCGGCACGTGGTAGTGCTGATTTGGGTCATCAATACCAAACCGTATCGGGACAATGCCTACAAATGGAACTTGAGAGGTTTCTACCAGGTCGGCAAAGTAGTCGCCCATGGCGAAGACCATCTCGTAGATGCCGGACTCAAACGCGTTCCCCGCCAGCATCGGCTTGTCGGTACGACCGTCGGAATTGGTAACCGCCTCAGTCAGCTTGGTTCTCTTGCCTCCTTCCAGCCGGTAAAGCGAAATGGCGACGCCTGCCGCCGGGCATCCGCGGGCAGTATCCAGAATGTGGGTTGTCAAAAATCCCTCAGTTTTCGTCATGGCTGGCATTCCCCGACATTGCGATATGCAATCATATCGATCAAACTCCGCTATACCAGTCCCGAATGTCAAATTGCGATGGCTGCACCGCACGGTTTATTCTAGACTTCAAAACCACTAGTGCAGACAGAGTAAAATAAGCAAGAGAATCGTATTGCCCACACGCTATCCAAGAGACCTGACCGGCTATGGCGCAAACCCTCCGAATGCCGCATGGCCGGGTAAAGCCGCCATTGCGGTGCAATTTGTCATCAATTACGAGGAAGGCGGCGAAAACAATATCCTTCACGGGGATGAAGGATCCGAGGCGTTCCTTTCAGAAATCGTCGGTGCGGCAGCCTGGCCGGGGCAGCGGCACTGGAATATGGAAACCATATACGAATATGGCGCCAGAGCCGGATTTTGGCGGCTCTACCGCTTGTTCACCGGCGCGGATATACCGGTGACCGTCTATGGTGTTGCAACCGCCCTCGCCCGCTCGCCCAGTCAGGTAGAGGCCATGCAGGCGGCAGGCTGGGAAATCGCTTCCCATGGCATGAAATGGATCGAATACAAGGATTACAGCCGCGAGCAGGAAATGGCCGAGATGGAGGCAACCATCCGGCTTCATGAGGCTGTTACCGGAACACGGCCGCGCGGATGGTATACCGGTCGATGTTCAATGAACACGCTGGATCTTGTGACCGAAGAAGGTGGTTTTGCCTATGCTTCCGATTCCTACAGTGACGACCTTCCCTATTGGCATGAACATGACGGTCACAGCCAATTGGTGATCCCTTATACGCTCGACAATAATGACATGCGCTTTGCCACGCCGCAGGGATTTAACAGCGGCGACCAGTTCTTTGCCTATTTGAAGGACAGTTTCGACACGCTTTATGAGGAAGGTCTGGCAGGCAGTCCGAAGATGATGAATATCGGCCTGCACTGCCGGCTTGCCGGAAGGCCCGGGAGGACAGCGGCGCTTAAACGGTTTGTCGAATATGCGAAGAGCCATGACAAGGTGTGGTTTGCCAGGCGCATAGATATCGCCGAACATTGGCATAAGACCCATCCGCCAAAATCGGGCTTGCTGAGACCTTCGAATATGGATCGCGATGAGTTTGCCGATCAATTTGGCGGCGTGTTCGAGCATTCGGAATGGATCGCGCAACGCGCATTCGATACCGAACTAGGGCCCGCCCATGACAATGCCGGCGGAGTTCACAATGCGCTGGCGCGGCAGTTCAGAATGGCTGAACATGAAGAGCGGCTGGGTGTATTGACCGCCCATCCCGATCTGGCCGGCAAACTGGCAGAAGCAAAGCGATTGACGAAAGAGTCCGAGAGCGAGCAGGCAGGTGCCGGGCTTGATGCCCTGACCGATGAAGAGCGGAAGGAGTTCACGGAGCTGAATGAAGCGTACAAGAAGAAATTCGGCTTTCCGTTCATTATTGCCGTGAAGGGGCTGAAGAAGCCGCAAATCCTGGAGGCATTTCGAAAGCGTATCGGAAACGATGCCGAGATGGAATTCGAGACCGCATGCCAGCAGGTCGAACGGATCGCCCGTTTACGGCTGGATGCAATGTTTGATGGACCTGAATCATGAAACCGCCAATCTACCAAACGCCTCCCGGAGGCTTGCCCGGTCAAGATGAGCCCTTAAGCGGCAAGGCGATCTTTACCGAGGCCTATGCGGTTATTCCGCATGGTGTCTTGCGGGATATCGTGACAAGCAAATTGCCGCATTGGCGTGAGACCAGGCTCTGGATACTTGCCCGGCCCATGACCGGATTTGCAGAGACGTTCTCGCAATACATCATGGAAGTCGGCCCGGGCGGCGGCAGTGAAAATCCTGAACCGGACGAGAATGCCGAAGCGGTTTTGTTCGTGCTGGACGGTGCATTATCGCTTTCCCTTGATGGAGCGAACCATGACCTGTCGCCGGGTGGGTTTGCCTACATTCCTCCGGGGAAAAATTGGACGCTTGCAAACAATGCCAAGGAGACTACCAGCTTTCATTGGATCCGAAAAAAATACAGCCATGTCGAAGGTGTTGGCGTTCCGGAGGCGGTTATCGGCAATGAGAATGATCTGGAGGCGATTCCCATGGCCGGGTCGGAGGGCCGGTGGTCAACGAAGAGGTTCCTGGATCCGGATGACATTCGCTTCGACATGCATGTCAATATCGTGTCGCTGGAGCCAGGTGCCTGCATTCCCTTTCTGGAGACCCATGTGATGGAACATGGCCTGTATGTGCTTGAAGGAAAAGGGGTTTACCGGCTCAACCAGGATTGGGTGGAGGTGGAGGCCGGTGACTTCATGTGGTTGCGCGCCTTCTGCCCGCAGGCCTGTTATGCAGGCGGGCCAGGCCGTTTCCGCTATCTGCTTTACAAGGACGTGAACCGTCACGCGGAACTCAGCCTGCCATAAAAAAATCCGGCGGAGGCCGCCGGATTTTCTTGTTGATAGCGTTCAGATCAGATTAGTTGATCTGGTTGTAGGTTCCGTCAGCCCAGCGATAGAAAACGTAACCGGGAAGGGTCACGTCACCCTTGTCATCAAATGACAGGTTACCCAAAACGGTGTCAAAATCGCCTGAGGCAAGTTTCTCGTTGACCTTGTCGAAGTCGGTTGAGCCGGCTGCATTTGCTGCGTCTGCCCAAGCCTGCATTGCGGCATAGGTGTAAAGGACGTAACCCTCAGTTGTCTTGCCGGCACCTTCCAGCGCCTTGACAACATCTACAGCTTCGGAGTTCTTGCGCGGATCCGGCGAGAAGGTCATCAAGGTACCTTCACCGGCGTCACCTGTGATTGCCCAGTACTCGTCGGTAACCAGAGCGTCACCTGAAACGAGCTGGAGATCCAGGCCTTGTTCCTTGGCCTGACGTGCCATCAAGCCCGCTTCGGTGTGATAACCACCGACATAAAGAACCGAAATGCCTTCAGCTTTCAGCTTTGAGATCAGAGCTGTGTAGTCTTTTTCACCAGCGGTATAGGCTTCATATAATGCCGGCTTGCCGCCAGCAATTTCATAGGCAGCCATAGTCGCGTCAGCCAGACCTTTTCCGTAAGCGGTCTTGTCGTGAACAAATGCGACTTTCTTGCCGTCATAATTTTTCTTCAGATATTGACCTGCGACTTCACCCTGCTGGTCGTCACGGCCACAAACGCGGTAGGTGCCCGGTCCGGGACGCTCATCGGTGTATTTTGGGTTTGTTGACGCCGGAGAAATCTGGACAATTCCCTCTTCGGCATAAACTGCAGAAGCTGGAATGGATGATCCTGAACAGAAATGACCTGCCATGAATACAACGCCCTTACCGGCCATCTGGTTGGCAACTGCTACCGCCTGTTTCGGGTCGCAAGCATCGTCACCGATTTCCAGCTTGAGCATTTCGCCATTTACACCACCGGCCGCATTGATGTCGGCAACTGCCTGCTCGGCACCTGTCTTCATCTGCTCACCGAAGGAGGCGTATTGACCTGTCATGGGTCCTGCAACCGCGACAGTGATATCAGCCCAGGCAGAATTCGCCATCATCAGGCTCATTGCAGCGCTAGCTAAGAGAATTTTTTTCATATTAGTTCCCTGTGACACACATTTTTCAAGCCCCGGCCGGAATGGGTGTCTATCAGTCCGAATCCGGGAGTTATCAGCCCTTGGAGGCCGAATTGCCAAGATAAAAGCCCAAATCGATGTCTAAATAAAGGAAATTTTTTTATGGAGCGACAAAGTGGTTAAACACGGCGTTTCCAGCCGAATTTTCCGATTCTGTCATATTCAAATCCGTACTGGCCGGCCATCTGAGCCGAACGGGTCATTTGCATGCCGGCAAATGCGATTAACAGCAACACAATCAAGTCCACCGTAAAGTACCAGGGCGAAAGCAAAGTCCCTTCAAAAAGGGAGTAGTGGATAAATCTCACAAACATGTTCAGAAGAACAATATAGCGCACCAGCGCGAGCTTGCTGCGCCAGGTGTTGGCAACCGCGCGGCCTGTCAACCATGCACCCAGTCCGCCCAGCGCTACGGTGACCAACAGGAATTCACCTAAACTAATTTCCCACAAGAAACTATTTGAATGTTCCATCCGTCAGTGCCTCCCGCCTTCCAGATATGCAGCACGCACATCTTCGCGTTTTAGCAGTTCGGCGCCGGTACCCGACATGGTGATCACGCCATTGACCATGACATAGCCGTGATGGGCCAGTTTGAGCGCGTGAAAGGCGTTTTGTTCCACCAGAAATACCGTCAGATGCTGATTTTCATTTAGCTCACGGATGATTTCGAAGATCTGCTTTACGATCAACGGCGCCAGACCAAGTGACGGCTCATCCAGCAAGAGCAGACGCGGCCTTCCCATCAATGCGCGGGCAATCGCCAGCATTTGCTGTTCCCCACCTGACAGGGTGCCGCCGCGCTGGCTCAACCGCTCCTTCAGGCGCGGAAACAATTCAAATACCCGTTTCAGATCATCCTCAAAATATTCGTCATCTACCAGCAGCGCGCCCATTTGCAGGTTTTCCATGACACTCATGCGCGCGAAAATCCTGCGGCCCTCGGGTGATTGGGCAATCCCCATCCGCATGATCTGGTGGGTGGGCATCGTGGTGATGTCCTCGCCATCCAATATGATCTGACCGGTACGAGCGCGCGGATTGCCGCAAATGGTCATCATCAGGGTCGATTTTCCGGCGCCGTTCGCGCCAATCAATGTGGCAATCTCGCCGCGCTTTACATCGACATCGACACCGCGCAGCGCGACAATTTTTCCGTAATAGGTCTCGACACCTCGGATCGAAAGTAGGTTCTCGGCAGTATTCGCCATCATTTACCCCCCTTACGGCTGGAAGGGGATCTGCCTGCTTTTGCCGCTTCGCGAGCAAATTCCTTGGCCTGGGCAACCCAGTCGTCCCGCTCAATTCGACCCTTGAAGTTCAGATATCCGTCGACCCAATCGCGTTCTGCCTTTTTCCATTTGGCGATTTGTTCAAATTTATAGATACCGAGACCGTTCAATGTCTGCTCGAGTTTGGGTCCGACACCTGAGATACGTTTCAGGTCGTCGGGCTTGGCCGGTTTCCGCATTTTTGCGGGCCGGTTGGCATCTGAGGCAGATTTTGCAGATTTTGTCGAAGCCGCCTTGGATTTGCGTGCTGGTGCAGCCTTTGGTTTGGGCTTTGCCGCCTGTGTCTCCAACTCCTCGACAGAGTGCATATCCTCGCGAACTTCCGGAATGTCGATTTCCTCTTCGTCATCGACACCGAGATAAGCTGCGATAACGCTTGGATCGGACCGGACATGTTCGGCATCGCCATCGGAAATTTTCACACCGTAATCAAGCACGATGATATGATCTGATATTTCCATCACCACGCCCATATCGTGCTCAATCAACAGGACGGAAACTTTCTGCTCGTCCCGGATAAATCTGAGCAAATTGTTCAGGTCCGCCGATTCCCTCGGGTTCAATCCGGCAGCAGGTTCATCAAGGCATAACAGATGGGGTTCGGTACACATCGCCCTGGCGATTTCCAGGCGCCGCTGTTCACCATAGGGCAGATCGGAAGCTGGATCGTCGGCACGATCAACAAGCCCGATATGCTCGAGCCAGTAGACCGCGCGATCCATCGCCTCCAGTTCGGCATCCTTATAACTCTTGAGACCAAAAAGGCCGCTGATTGAAAAGCCGGAGGCCAGCATTAAGGGATTGTGTTGGGCAACCAGGAGATTTTCCAGAACGGTCATCCCACCAAAGAGCCTGATATTCTGGAATGTCCGTGCAACACGTGCCCGGTGTGAAATGACAAAATCGGGCATGCGCTCCAGCAGATAGACTGCCGAATTACCCTCAATACTGTATTGGCGATCAGTGGCGGTAATTTCTTCCACCAGCTCATCATGGCGACCATGACCATGGCGCATCACAATCCGGCCCTCGGTCGGCTTGTAGAAACCGGTGACGCAGTTGAAGACGGTTGTTTTTCCAGCGCCGTTGGGACCGATCAGGGCGGTAATATCGCCGCGGCCGACATCGAAGCTCAAATCGCCCACAGCAACGAGGCCGCCAAATCTCATGGTCAGATGCTCGACCGTGAGCACCGGATCGGTTTTCCATCGATGGTTCTTGCTGGCCTGTGCAGCTTCCATTACAGCTTCCGCCATCCGATCAGTGCCCCTCACCCTGGGCGACCATGTCGGCACCGATCCGTTTTTTCTCCTTGAGTACTGCCGTCGGTTCTCTGGTGGTTACCAACCCTCGCGGTTTCCAGACCATGATCAGGACCATTGCAAGACCAAAAATCAGCATGCGGTATTGGGTTGGTTCGAAGTCTGGCCCGAATATCTGCTTGAGGAAATCAAGATTGCGAAGAAGCTCAATGCCGCCGATCATCACGATAGATGCAATAACGACGCCAATCTGCGAGCCGAGACCACCCAGAACAACGATCGCTAGAATGATCGCAGATTCGATAAAGGTAAAACTTTCGGGCGAAATGAAGCCTTGCCGTGTGGCAAAGAAGGAGCCAGCAAACCCTCCGAACATCGCGCCAACCGAAAACGCAGTCAATTTTGTACTGGTAGTGTTGATTCCGAGAGACCGGCAGGCGATTTCATCCTCGCGCAAGGCTTCCCAAGCCCTACCGATCGGCAACCGCCGCAGCCGCATCGTGACGATGTTTGTAATGATGGCCATTACGAAGATGATGTAATAGAGAAAGATAAAGCGGTGAATCGGGTCATAGGCAATCCCGAAGAAATCGGCGAAATTGCCCTCCCCGCGTTTCAGTTCCAGACCGAAGAAGGTTGGTTTTGGAATACCTGAAATTCCATCCGGCCCATTGGTGAAGGTGTACCAGTTCAATAGAACGATGCGGATGATTTCTCCGAAAGCCAGCGTCACAATTGCCAGATAGTCGCCACGTAGGCGCAGTACCGGAAATCCGAGGATTATTCCCCAAAGGGCAGCAAGTGCACCTGCCAGCGGCAGCGCTACCCAAAAACCAAAATCGAAATATTCTGCCAAGAGAGCAAATGAATAGGCACCGACTGCATAGAATGCCACATAGCCAAGGTCCAGAAGACCAGCCAGCCCGACAACGATATTCAGCCCCCAACCCAGCATGATGTAGGTCATGATCAGGATAGCCAGATCGATATATTGCCGGTCCTGGTTCGGGAAAAATATGGTGAAGAAAAATGGCAGCACGATTGCAAAGGCAAACAGCCCGCGCATGAACCACTTTCCGGCATTGCCCGAACGCGCTGCAAGCTGGCCAACTGCATTTCCGACCGTTTCGGTGACCGGGTGGGCAGAGCGGAACACGAAGATGTTCAGCAGCAATCTGACAACAAAAACGATAGCGATGCAGGTGAAGTACAAACCCCATCTGGTGGTCAGTACAAGCCCGCCTGTCGCAATATCGGTTCTGAGTGCGAGGAAAAAGAAGCCCAACACAGCTGCAAGAAATGCTGCAATTGCCGCATCCTTCAGGGATTCCGCAAATATGTTGGATTGCGGCCGGTGTTTGATGCTGGTCGTCGCCATGCTGGTATCAAACTTTCTCGACTTCCGGCTTGCCGAGCAGGCCGGATGGCAGGAAGATCAGGACAATCGCCAGAATGGAGAACGCCGCAACGTCCTTGTACTCGACCGTGAAATAGGCAGACCACATGACCTCGATCAATCCGATCAGCAATCCGCCCAACATGGCACCGGGCAGCGACCCGATCCCGCCGAGCACAGCGGCGGTAAACGCCTTAACGCCGGCAAGAAAGCCGATATAGAAGTCTATAACGCCATATAAGAGCAGGAACATCAGGCCTGCGACTGACGCAAGCCCCGCGCCCATAACGAAGGTCAGCGAAATGGTACGGTCGACGTCGACCCCCAGAAGGGCTGCCATTTTCTGATCCTGCTCGCAGGCGCGTTGGGCACGGCCAAGTGATGTCTTTGCGATCAGGAGAGAAAAGCCGATCATCAAAATCAGCGTCGTGGCGATAATGATCATTTGCATATAGGAGAGCTGGACGATAATCCGGCCGTTTTCGGTCATGCCGTCCATGATCGTTACGCCGCCCTGGATTTGCGGGGGCAGCGGTTTTACGCGCGCACCTTGGGTAACCTGAACGAAATTCTGCAGAACAATCGACATTCCGATCGCCGTAATCAGGGGCGCCAACCGGAAAGAGCCCCGCAAGGGGCGATATGCCAGCCGCTCTACGGTCCAGCCCCAGGCAGAGGTGAAGATCATCGATACAAGGAGCACGATAAACAGAATCAATGGGAGTGCCGACAAACCGATTGCCACCAAGGCCAGGAAAGTGGCAAGCGCGATGAAGGATCCGACCATGAAGATGTCGCCATGGGCGAAATTGATCATTCCGATGATGCCGTAGACCATCGTGTAGCCGATTGCGATCAGCCCGTAGATTGAGCCCAGCGTCAGCCCATTTATCAATTGCTGTACGAAATATTCCAACTTGCATCCCCTGCCTGAAATGCGGATTTGCCCCGCTTATTTGCAGATTTGTATTTGACCAAATCTTAACCAGTTTGAGTGGCAACGCAACGCCAATTTCGAACACACAGTGCTTAATCAACCGTTTTGCAACGCCTGCCCAGATGGAACCACAAGCTGAATCCGACGGCTTGATTTTTTGATTTCGATATTCAGTTGTAAGGCAATCGACAAGATTTTATGGTGAATGAATCACGCAATTCTCAGGACAGCAAATGCAATTCAACGGTACAAGTTCCTATGTGGCCGCAGATGATCTGACGGTTGCCGTAAACGCCTCGATCGCGCTTGAACGACCGCTATTGGTGAAGGGCGAACCGGGCACCGGCAAGACCGAACTGGCCAAACAGGTGGCAGCCTCGCTTGGCCTCAACCTGATCGAATGGCACGTCAAGTCGACGACGCGGGCACAGCAGGGCCTTTATGAATATGACGCCGTGTCCAGATTGCGGGATTCGCAATTGGGCGATCCGCAGGTAAATGATGTGGCAAACTATATTCGGCGCGGAAAAATCTGGGACGCCTTTGATGCTACAGAAAAGTCCGTGCTGTTGATCGACGAGATCGACAAGGCAGATATCGAATTTCCCAACGACCTGTTGCTTGAACTGGATCGGATGGAATTCCATGTCTATGAAACCGGCGAAACGGTTTCGGCTCGCAACAGACCAATCGTCATCATTACTTCAAACAATGAAAAGGAACTGCCTGACGCATTTTTGCGGCGCTGCTTCTTTCATTATATCAGCTTTCCTGAACTCCCGATGCTCGAACAGATTGTCGATGTGCATTATCCGGGTATCAAGAAAAACCTAGTTCGCGCCGCGCTGACACAATTTTACGAGATTCGCGAAACGCCTGGGCTGAAGAAAAAACCCTCCACATCCGAGGCGCTGGACTGGATACGTCTCCTGGTCGCTGAGGATCTGGACCCTGCCGATTTGCGGTCTGACGCAAATAATGCACTACCAAGACTGCACGGTGCATTGCTGAAAAACGAGCAAGATGTCCATTTGTTTGAAAGACTGGCTTTCCTGGCCCGGCAACGTAATGGTTGACCGGCTAGCGTAAAGGGCTTGTACCGAACGAAATCCAGCGTTATTTATGGGACCAGTGGTGATTTGGCCGGCCGGCTTGCAGCCACTTTAAACAAATCGCTAAAAGGGCCGCGCGGAATGTAACCGACGGACCGGTAGCGAATTAAAAAATCGCGAGCCGGTTTTTTGTTGGAGAATTGCATTCATGCCGATCCGTGTACCAGACAAACTTCCCGCCCGAGAGACCTTGGTCGACGAGGGCGTGATGGTGATGGACGAGACTGCGGCGATCCGTCAGGATATCCGGCCTCTGCAGATCGGCCTGTTAAACCTCATGCCAAACAAGATCCGTACCGAGACGCAGATTGCCCGTCTGGTCGGCGCTACGCCCTTGCAGGTCGAGCTGACCCTGGTCCGGATCGGTACGCACAAGGCGAAGAATACGCCCGAAGACCATCTCATTTCGTTTTATGAGACCTGGGATGAAATCAAGCACCGGAAGTTTGACGGATTTATCATTACTGGCGCGCCGATCGAGACGTTGCCGTTTGAAGATGTCAGCTACTGGTCTGAACTCGAACAGATCATGGAATGGACAAGGACCCATGTGCATTCCAGCTTCTTTATCTGTTGGGGTGCGATGGCGGCGACGCAATATTTCCACGGCATTCCCAAATATACGCTCGACCGCAAGGCATTTGGGGTTTACCGGCACAAGAATCTGAACCCGGCTTCGCCCTATCTGAGCGGATTTTCCGATGACTTTTCGATACCGGTCTCGCGTTGGACGGAGGTACGTTCCAGCGACATCAGGAATGCGCCGGGTCTTGAAATCCTGATGGAATCGGAGGTTACGGGGCCGTGCCTCTTGCATGAGCGGGAAGGCAACAGGCTCTATATATTCAACCATATCGAATATGATTCATCCTCGCTGGCAGAGGAATATACAAGGGATATTCAGTTGGGCACGCCAATTGATTTGCCGAAAAATTATTATCCAGCGGATGATCCCGATGCACCGCCGCAAAACCGTTGGCGCAGCCATGCACACCTGCTGTTTGGAAACTGGATCAATCAGACTTATCAAACAACTTCTTTCAATGTGGAAGATATCGGGACATAGCACGGGAAGTCTAATCAATCTCCTGTACGAGCCTGAATCCGATCAGGATATGTTGGATTTCATCCGGTCGGGAATGGCGGGCTGCGGGCCTGCAAACGCCACATCCCTTGTCGTCCCAGGAACCGCCCTTGACGAAGTGCCGATCGTCGCCGGCTGATTCTGCGACCCACTCAAAAACCTGACCTGCACCGTCCAATAGGCCAAAGGGGCTTGCACCTTCGGGAAACTTCCCGGCTGGTACCGTATCGAATGGTCCCTTGTCATGACTGTTCAGGATGCTCGGGTCCCACTCATCGCCCCAGGGGAATCTGCGCCCATCGGTTCCCCTCACCGCCTTTTCCCATTCGAGCTCGGTTGGAAGCCGCCAATTATTGCTGGTCCTTTCCGAGAGCCATTTGGCATAGGCTACAGCATCATCATAGGAAATCATGGTGACCGGATGGTCCAGCCTTCCGGCAGGCGGTACGCCTTCATGCCATTGGAATTTCAGGGATCGTTCATAGGGATGGATGAGCCGGTAACTCTTCCAGGTTTCCGGCGTGACCGTCGGTGGCGTGTGGCCAGTTTCACGAATGAAATCTGCATATTGCGCGTTGGTGACCGGCGTCTTCATGATTGCAAACTTGCCGGTGGTTCGCTCTGCACGCTCCAATTCCCGCTCATACCACTTGTTTTTCCGGGTGATGCTGTGGCCGTAAGCGTTCTCGTCGATCTTATATCCGAAATCGCGTTCCGCACGATCCGAACCGCTAATGAACGACCCCTCTTCCACAATTACTGTGGCTGGAACTTCGAGTGCCGATACCGGTACGGCTGAAAACACAAATACTGCGAGCAAACAGACGATTATCGAACCAAGGATTTTCATTTGGTGCCTTTCGGTTCCTTCCATTCAACCATGCCTATATCTCGTATCCAGACACGATTTCGTACATTGCCGTGATCAGGCATCTGGATAAACCGGTGCAGGCGCTCTAGAATTCTGCCAGCATTGGCGTGGAGACTGCCCACGATATTCCAATCAAGCCGGAGTACAGATGTTCCTGCCGTTTTTTCTTGCATTGAGAGAAGCCAAGGTTCCCGTGACGTTGCGGGAATATCTGACTCTGCTGGAGGGATTGCGGGCGGGGCTTGTCGATTTCGACGTAGAAGGATTTTACTATTTGTCCCGAAGCGCGCTTGTAAAGGACGAACGCAATCTAGACCGGTTCGACCAAGTCTTTTCTCAAATCTTCAAGGGTCTGGAGGCGGTTGAAGGATCCCCGGACGGTATTGAAACAATGGACTTGCCAGAGGAATGGCTGAGAAAACTCGCCGAGAAACATTTGAGCGAAGAGGAAAAAGCCCAGATCGAGGCACTTGGCGGCTGGGAAGAACTGATGCAGAAGCTGCGCGAACGATTGAAGGAGCAGCACAAACGCCATCAGGGCGGATCAAAAATGATTGGTACCGCCGGCACATCACCTTTTGGCGCCTATGGTTACAATCCGGAAGGCATACGGATTGGCCAGGCGGAGAGCCGGCACCGTCGAGCGGTAAAGGTCTGGGACAGACGCGAATTCCGTAATCTCGACGACAGCGTCGAGCTTGGTACCAGAAATATCAAAGTGGCCTTAAAAAGATTACGGCGCTGGGTGCGTGAAGGCGCTCACGAGGAACTGGACCTCAAAGGTACGATACGCGCGACGGCGGAACAGGGATATCTCGACATCAAGACCAGGCCGGAGCGACACAATGCAGTGAAGGTTCTGTTGTTTCTCGATATTGGCGGCTCCATGGATGATCATGTCCGGACCGTCGAGGAATTGTTCTCGGCAGCACGCGCAGAGCTGAAACACCTGGAGTACTTCTATTTCCACAACTGCATCTATGAAGGCGTATGGAAGGACAATATCCGCCGTCACGGAGAGCAGCTGTCGACCATGGATGTGCTGCACACTTATGGACCCGACTACAAGGTCGTGATCGTCGGCGACGCGGCCATGAGCCCCTGGGAAATCGTTCAGCCCGGAGGCGGCGTGGAACATTGGAATCCCGAAGCCGGTGAGACCTGGCTACGGAGAATCTTTGACACATGGAAACACGCCGTATGGCTCAATCCAGTTCCGGAGAGCTATTGGCGTTATACCCAGTCGACACAAATGATCTCGCAACTCATCGGCGGGCGCATGTATCCGCTGACGCTGGCCGGCTTGGATAAAGCCATGAAAGAACTGTCACACTAAACCGGCTGAGAAAACAGGAATACAAAACGCCGCAGAGATTTTCTGCGGCGTTCCAGATTTAATCAAATAAAGCTTGGCTCAGGCTTTCTTTCGGAATAGCTGCCAGATTGCCGGAACGATACAGGCTGCGATCGCCAGCTTGATCAAGTCACTCCAGATGAACGGGCCGACACCCCAGGCAATGATCTTGTCAGCACCGAACAGATATCCCATCCACAAGGCTCCGATTGTCAGCATGATAAATTCGCCGACCAGCATGGCGCCGCCCAGTTTGAACGGATTTTTGCTCCAGCCGCGATCAGCAGCCCAGCCGGTGATGGCAGCCATGATCAGGAAACCTGCGAGATATCCGCCCGTCGGCCCCACCATATAGGCAAGTCCTATGCCCTTTTCAGGCGTTCCGGTGAAGACCGGCGCGCCGAGCGCGCCTGTTGCCAGGTAGGCAAGGAGGGTAGCGATCGCCAGGCGGCCGCCGTAAGCCGCAGCAATGGTAAAGATTGCCAGGGTCTGAAGTGTAACCGGCACCGGGTTTGGCCACAGCGGAACCTTGAATTTCGATGACAGCGCAATGATGCAAACACCGGCAGCGATCAAAATAAGCTGCGTCAGTAGTTTTGAGGCTTTCTCGTTGCCAATGGCCCTAATTGCCAAGGCAGGACTGGATTCGACGGTGTTCATTCTAATCTCCATAATGAAATAACTGGGAGACTTATATTGACGTGTCAGATGAAGGTAAAGTGCTGGTGAAATTTCTCCCCCAGCTACGTTCAGGTCCCAAAATTCCTGAGTAGCGAAAAAATATCATTACGCGCGATTGTCATAGGCACCAGGCTTCGGATAAATGCGGCATGTCAACTCCGCCGTTTCGAACAGAGTTCAGTCCTCAACACGGTAATTCAGTGCCGGTTGCACCAGATATTGTGCGGGTAACCGCTCCGAATTCCGGACCGTTCACCTTTCATGGCACCAATTCCTATATCGTTGGAGACAAATCGCTGGTCGTCATCGATCCGGGTCCGGATGACAGCACACATCTGAAGACCCTGCTTGAGGCAATCAACGGACGTCCCGTCAGCCATATTGCGGTTACCCATACCCATATGGACCATTCTCCTCTTTCCCGGCAATTGGCAAAGATTACCGGTGCAGAGATTGTCGCTGAAGGCCCCCACAGAGCAGCGCGCGATCTACACATCGGAGAACAGAACCCGCTTGACGCGGCCGCTGACCGCGATTTTGAACCTGATATTTCGCTTGGCGATGGTGATCTGGTCCACGGTGATGGCTGGACTCTGGAGGCAATCCATACGCCGGGACATACGGCAAATCATGTGGCCTTTGCATTGCGCGACCGTGATATTCTATTTCCCGGTGACCATGTGATGGGATGGTCGACTTCAATTGTTGCGCCGCCCGACGGATCCATGTCGGATTACATGAACTCCCTCGATATCTTAGCCGGGCGGGATGAAGGTACCTATTTCCCCGGCCACGGTGGCAGGCTGGAAAAGGGTCGGGAATTCACCCGGGCGCTCAGGACCCATCGCAAGATGCGCGAGTCTGCGATCCTTGCAAGAATTCGAGGTGGCGATCGCAGGATTCGGGAAATCGTGGCAGCGATCTACAAGGACACCAATCCCAAACTGCATGGCGCCGCAGCATTGTCGGTCATGGCGCATCTGGAAGATCTTGTCGCCAGCGGCAAGGTCACGACCGATGGCCCGGTCTCGATTGACGGTGAATACTTCCCGGCAACTGACTGAATATCAAATTCGGATTGCCGAAATAGCCGCAGATCTATCCCTCACCTGAGATGCCAAGGAGCGCCTTGTCGAGATCTGCCAGAAAGGACTTGATCAGCTGCGCATTCGTGCCGAAATCGTGCGGACCCCATCTGGATGACGCCCGCATATCAACCAGGGTGGTTTCCTCCTCGGCGATGATGTGGATCAGGACATCCCGCTTAAATCCGTAGATCGGGCTAGAAGCAACCACCTCCACCTGCACGTCGAAGGGGGTCGCCCTTTCAAGCTGGGATTCTTCTTCAGCCGCTTCTGGCTCGTCAGAATTTTCTTCTGTGCCGTTCTGCTCGGTTTCATCAACCAGGCCCCTGGTTACAGAAACAGGCCATTTGCGGGTACTGATAAGCTGGTTGACTGCCTGATGGACCCGGTTTGCACCTGCATTATATCTGCGCGAACCAATCTCGGGAAAATTTACCAACAGTAATTCGGAGTATTCAGGATCATATTCCGCAAATTGATTAATGCCTTCCTCCCGAAGCGCATAACGCATCCGCTCAGCCTCAACGAATTGTGGTGGGGAAAACGGATTTGTAGCCACATCGCTCAGCAATGGCTTGGTAAGTGCCAGATATCCAAACCAAACGAATGGCGCTAGAAGCAGTATTACAAGAATGATGCCCCTGATGGTTGCCTTGCCGCCCTTTTGGCCGGCGTTCCACAGATCCAGAAATGCCCGAAATCCCAGTGCAAGACTGATGAATATCAGGATAAGGCCAAATCCAATCAACCAGAATGCCTGCGGCGAAGTTATCTGACCGGTGCGGTGCAGAATAATGGATATCAGAAAATACGGAATGCAGACGAGTGCGATCCTTTCACACCATTTGGCAGAAAATGACCATTTGCGTTGGTAGACTCCAACCATGGGCGTACGCAAACCTCCAAACAACCGGTTTATGTCACCGAATACCCGAAATTTTTCAACCCAACTACCTATGCAAGCGGGCTCGTTCAAGCAGATTACGGCAACTATGGCGAAAATTTCTTTTTTTTGCCCAATTAACGCCAAGCCTTACAGGTTTGATCAGATAACAGCTGGCGGAGGCAATAAAAGTTACGGGTAGGCTTCAATGATGGGATACAACGATAAAACGCAATCCTGGAAAAAGAATGGATCAGGTACAAATCTGGTGCTGGTTTCTGATTCCGGTCAACTTGCAGAAATACCACCGGTTGTGGAAGGTACGATCGAGGAATATGTGAATGAAGAGCACTTCATGGAGGCTGGCCTAACGGCTGCCGAACAGGCGGGTTGCAGATTACTGTTCGAAATTCCAGCAGTGCTGATGGAAAACACGGGTGACCGAGCCGCAGCGGTACATTGCAGCCGGGATGGAGGAGATGCACTTTTTTTCGTAGTGCTGGATTCGACTAGCGGCGCGGTTTGCCTGGTGGCTGAGGAGGAAGTCCCCGAAACCGTTGCCGACTTCACTCGCTCATATGCAGGGGTACTGGCAATGATGGCCAGTGATCAGAGTTTGAGCAGCGCACGTCTGCAATAAACTCTTTTAAAAGTGCGCAGGTCCGACCACGAATTGCATCTTCTGATTATCAAGAAATGTTAACACGTGGGAGTTGGTGAGTAAGCGTGGCAACTGCCTCAAGACGCATTCGAGTGCCTTATTGACGCTTGCGCGGCAGCCAGGCGCGCGATAGGCACGCGAAATGGCGAACACGACACATAGTCAAGTCCAACAGTTTCAAAAAACGTGATCGAAGCAGGGTCACCACCATGCTCTCCGCATATTCCCAGTTTGATGGCGGGTCGAACCTCACGACCTGCCCTGGTGGCTATGCGAACCAGCTCTCCAACGCCGTCCACGTCAATTGAGACAAAGGGATCCTTTTCGATGATGCCCCGTGCCTGATAGGTGGGAAGAAATCCGGTCGCATCATCCCTGGAGATGCCAAAGGCGGTCTGGGTGAGGTCGTTTGTTCCAAACGAAAAGAACTGCGCCGATTTTGCGATCCGGCCCGCCTGAATTGCAGCACGGGGCAATTCAATCATCGTGCCCACGAGATAGTCGATTTCCTGACCGGTTTCTTCCATCACTGTCTTTGCGATCGCATCAATGTGGGTCTTGATGAATTCCAACTCCTTCTCGAGGCCGACAAGGGGAACCATGATCTCGAGCTCAACCTTTGATCCGGTAGAGTTGCCTGCCTCAATTGCTGCTTCAATAATTGCGCGAACCTGCATTTCAGCAATTTCGGGGTAGGAAACGGCCAGACGGCATCCCCGGTGGCCGAGCATCGGATTGAATTCCTTCAATGCGTCGGCACGGCGGCGTAGCTCTATGGGTTCCATCTTCATTAATGCCGCAACCTGCTCAATTTCCTCATCGTGATGCGGAAGAAACTCATGAAGTGGCGGATCAAGTAGCCTGATCGTAATGGGAAGGCCTGCCATGATCTCAAACAGTTCAACAAAATCGGAACGCTGCATCGGCAGCAGTTTTGCAAGTGCCTTACGACGGTCGCTCTCCGTGTCGCAAAGAATCATCTCGCGCATGGCGACGATACGCGATTCATCGAAGAACATATGCTCCGTGCGGCATAGTCCGATCCCCTCCGCACCGAAATTCTGGGCTGAACGCGCGTCTATTAGCGTTTCCGCATTTGCCCTGACCTCCATACGGCGAAATTCGTCGGCCCATTGCATGATGGTGCCAAAATATCCGGACAATTCCGGCTGCACCATCGGTACGCTTCCGGCTAGCACCTGACCGGTAGAGCCATCAATGGTGATGACTTCACCCTTTTTCAACGTGCGCCCGGGAACCCGCAATTCGCCCGCATCATAATCGATCCGCATGCCGCCCGCACCCGAAACACAAGGCTTGCCCATGCCGCGCGCAACGACAGCAGCATGGCTGGTCATGCCGCCGCGCAGGGTCAAGATACCTTGTGCAGCGTGCATACCGTGGATGTCTTCCGGGCTGGTTTCGATGCGTACCAGCACCACCTGGTGGCCTTGCTTTGCGAGTTCCTCGGCTTCATCGGATTTGAAAACGATCTCGCCGGTTGCAGCGCCGGGCGAGGCCGGTAGCCCGGCGGCAATGACGTCGCGGTGGGCCTTTGGCGAGATGGTCGGATGAAGAAGCTGATCAAGGGAAGCCGGATCGATCCGCATTACTGCTTCTTCACGGGAGATCAGACCCTCTTCTGCCATTTCGACAGCAACTCTCAATGCGGCCTTAGCGGTACGTTTGCCGGCACGAGTCTGCAACATCCAAAGCTTGCCACGCTCAATGGTGAATTCGAGGTCCTGAATATCGCGGTAGTGGCCTTCAAGCTTGGTGGCAATATCCAGAAACTGGTCGAATGCTTCGGGCATGAGTTTTTCCAGCGAGGGGTGTTCGGAACCTGCGCTTATTCTCGCAGCCTCGGTAAGGTCCTGGGGCGTACGAATTCCTGCAACAACATCCTCACCCTGCGCATTTACCAAGAATTCCCCGTAGAGCAGTCTTTCTCCCGTAGAAGGGTTGCGCGTAAATGCGACCCCTGTTGCGGAATCGGAACCCATATTTCCGAAAACCATCGCCTGGATCGTGACAGCCGTTCCCCACTCGGAAGGAATGTCGTGCAGTTTGCGATAGGTAATCGCACGCTGATTCATCCAGGACGAAAAGACGGCAGCGACCGCTCCCCAGACCTGCTCACGTGGGTCTTGCGGGAATGCCACATCCATTTCCCGCAGGATCAGATCCTTGTAACCGGAAATCACGCCAAGCCAGTCATCGGCCTTCAAATCGGTATCGTTGTGATAACCGCCCTCGGCCTTGGCATTGTCGAGAATTTCCTCGAACAATTCGTGGTCGACGCCCATGACAACATCACCGTACATCTGGATAAAGCGGCGATAGCTGTCATAGGCAAAGCGCTCGTCACCAGCTTCGCGCGCCAATGCCTCGACGGTTTCATCATTCAGACCAAGATTGAGAACGGTATCCATCATGCCCGGCATGGAAGCCCGGGCGCCTGAACGCACCGAGACCAGTAGCGGGTTGGCTGAAGCACCGAATTTACGCCCCGTTACCGCTTCAATGTGGTCGAAGGCCTGGCTCAGTTGATTGTCCAACCCGTCCGGGAACGCCTTTTCGTTGCCGTAATACCAGTTGCAGGCATCCGTGGTTATGGTGAAGCCTGGCGGAACTGGCAGTCCCAACGAGCACATCTCCGCCAGGTTGGCGCCCTTCCCGCCAAGCTGGTTACGCATTGAAGCATCGCCTTCGGCCTTGCCGTCCCCAAATGTATA
Organism: Salaquimonas sp.; assembly: GCA_028289365.1. Taxonomy (GTDB): domain Bacteria; phylum Pseudomonadota; class Alphaproteobacteria; order Rhizobiales; family Rhizobiaceae; genus BOKV01. The sequence continues at coordinate 22,243 of JANQQM010000127.1, forward strand.
GATCCACTTATCCATGGTCTGCGGTCCTGATCTGCTATTGCGGGCGCCCTAAACGCTATTGTGCAGTGCAATAGGACAATTTTCGAAGATTTTCCACGCATGATTGGCTGAAACTGTACAAATTCGACCAGAAATCACATGAAAATTCGAAAACTCAACCTGCTTCGCGGATACGCTCAGCTTCCTCGAGGTTTACCGACACCATCTGGCTAACGCCGCGTTCTGCCATTGTCACCCCGAACAGGCGTTTCATACGGGCCATGGTGATCGGATTATGCGTAATGATAACGAAGCGGGTATCAGTAGTGGAGGCCATTTCGTCCATGAGATTGCAGAACCGCTCGACATTGTGGTCATCGAGCGGTGCATCAACCTCATCGAGAACACAAATCGGTGCTGGATTGGTAAGGAAGACCGCAAAAATCAGCGCAAGGGCCGTCAATGCCTGTTCACCGCCCGATAGCAAGGTCATGGTTTGCGGACGCTTGCCCGGAGGCCGCGCAAGAATTTCCAAGCCTGCTTCCAGCGGATCATCGGATTCAATCAGCTGCAATTCGGCGGTACCGCCGCCAAACAGGTGGGTAAATAGACGTTGAAAATGGCCGTTGACGACATCAAAAGCTTCCAATAGCCGTTCCCGGCCTTCGCGATTGAGGCTGGCAATGCCTTGCCGCAGACGCTTGATCGCCTCAACCAGGTCATCCCGCTCGGAGATCAATGCATCGCGACGCTCGCTGATTTCGGCCTGCTCAGCTTCCGCACGCAAATTGACAGCTCCCAGCCGTTCGCGCTCCGATTTCTGTTTTTCAAGACTTCTTTCAACCGCCTGTGCCTCAGGAAACTCCGCTTCGGGATCCATTTCCGCCAATCCCAGCGCATCATGAGGTGCGCAATCCAGTTCGTCGCGAATGCGTTTTTCGGTCTCATCGCGACGCTCGACAGCAGCCGTCACCCGTTCTTCGGCGCGGGCTCTCGCCTCTCTGGCCTCTGACAATTGCGCCAATGCATCCCGTGCCTTCTTGTCAGCCTCGGCCAGTTCGTTTTCGGATTTGGCAAGCGTGTCGGCGGCCTCACGACGCGCCGCTTCGGCGGTTTCGACCTGGTTCAGCAATTCCCGCCGGCGAACATCCATCTCTGCGGGTGCATCCTCAATCTGCTGAAGTTCTGCGGCATTTTCTGTCTTGCGCGCATTTAGTGCCGCTATCTGGCTGGCGGCGTTTTCTGCGCGTTTACGCCAGGTCTCCATTTCTGTGGTTATTGAAGACAAGCGCGCGGTACGCGCCTGGTTCTCGCGGTTGAAACCCTCGACCTCGGCACGAATGACAGCAAGTTCGGATCGTTCTTGTGCCAAGGCGTTGCGCTTGTCTGCCAGTTCGCCTTCCAGCGCGGAAATGTCCGGCATGGCGGCAAGCGCTGATTCCGCTTCGCCTTTGGCGGTCCTGCTTTCTTCCAGATCTTCCGATATCCGCTCCCGCGCCTCCTGAAGCGAGGTCTGCCGGCTGGTAAACTGGCTAACCGAACGCTCGGCAACAGACAGTTCCTCGCGCGCAGCTGTGAGTTCCTGATTGACCGTGCGCCAGGTTTCGCGCGCTTGCCGCTCAGTTTCAATCGCTGCAGCAGTTGCGCCCTTGCCTTTTTCGAGCGCCTCTGTAGTCACCGTCACATTTTGCGATGCGACCAGCGCTTCCCGGTCCAGTTCGGCAAGCCTATTCTTTTGCGCCAATCGCTGCGCGGCAGCGGTCGGTGCCTCTGCGCCGGAGACAAATCCATCCCAACGCCAGAGATCGCCTTCGATCGATACCAGGCATTGGCCCGGCATCAGTTGAGATTGCAGTTTGTTCCCGTTTTCCTTGTCCACGATGCCAATCTGGGCCAGGCAGCGCGCAAGTTCGGGGGGCGCATCAACATGTATAGCGAGCGATTTGACCCCGGACGGCAGCGCTGGATCATTGGAAGTCGGTTCCACCAAACCCCAGAAAGCCGGTGCCGAACTGTTGTCCGGAATGTCCAGATCCTCTCCCAGTGAGGCTCCGAGCGCCAGTTCATAACCGGACTCGACCTTGATCTTTTCGACAATTGCCGGGAACAGATCCTGGCCACCGGAATTCAATACGTTGTTGAGTGTTCGAGCTTCGGTTTCAATTCGATCGAGTTCAGCCTTTGCTTCATCTAGCGGTGTACGCAGTTCCTGTTCGGCGAGTCTGGCATTTTCGGTTGCCTTTTCGGCTTCCAGCGCATCTGCCTCGCAATCGCCAGCGCGTCTCTCAAGCAATTCGACACGTTCGGCAATTCGCGCAGAATCATCAACCTGCGCGATCTTGGTTCTCAACTCTTCGAGTTCAGCATCGGTCGCTGAAAGCTGTGTCTCCAGCCGCTCTACACGAAGCTTGGCATCGGACATCTTCCGTTCAAGCTCAGATTTTCTGGCTTGTTCGCGCGCAATCGCAGAAGTCGCTTCGGCAAAATGGGATTCGCTGGAATTGAGTTTTGCGGAAGCGATTTCAAAACGCTCCTGCAACTCCGATTCCCGGTTGCCGACATTTGTTCCTTGCTGCTCAAGCTCTGTCTGTTCATCGGCAAGGCGCTGGATGATTTCCTTGTTTTCACCGACGATGTTTTCCTCGCGGGCGATATCGGTTTCGATATCAGCGACACGCTTGGCCAGTTCCTGTTTGCGTGCCTCGATACGCCGCACTTCTTCCTCGATTTGATTGCTGGCAATTGTCAGGCGCTGGAGCGCAGCGGCTGCCTTGGCCTCATTATCGCGAAGTTCGGGCAATCTTGATGCAATAATCGCCTGTTCCTTTGCACTTTCGGCCTGCACCTCCGCCTTGTCGCCGACGGAAAGGGAAGCTTCGGAATATTGCGATTGGGCGTTTGCCTCGGCGGATTTGGCCTCCGACCAGCGCAAATGCAGCAACAGCGCCTCGGTCTTGCGGATTTCGGCCGACAAGATCCGGTAGCGATTGGCCTGGCGCGCCTGCCGTTTGAGGCTTTCAAGCTGAGAATCCAACTGACCCAGGACATCCTCGAGACGTTCCAGGTTCTGGTCTGCAGCACGCAGGCGTAATTCCGCTTCGTGACGTCTGGAATGCAATCCGGAGATACCGGCGGCCTCTTCAAGCAAGGCACGACGCGCTTGCGGTTTTGCGGATATGAGTTCACCAATGCGGCCCTGGCCGACCATGGAAGGTGAACGTGCACCGGTTGAAGCATCGGCAAACAGCAAATGGACATCTTTGGCGCGGACATCGCGGCCATTGATACGATATTGCGAGCCGGCCTCACGCTCGATGCGCCGGCTTATCTGCAACTCGTCGGTATCATTGAATGCAGCAGGTGCGGTCCGATCGGTATTGTCGAGGAATAAGGTAACTTCAGCCGTGTTGCGGGAAGGTCTTCCGCCAGATCCGGAGAATATCACGTCATCCATGCCGGAGGCGCGCATGTTCTTATAGGAGCTTTCGCCCATCACCCAGCGAAGCGCCTCGACCAGGTTGGACTTGCCGCAGCCGTTGGGGCCGACAATTCCGGTCAGCCCGTCTTCAATAAAGAATTCGGTTGGTTCGACGAAAGACTTGAAGCCCAAACAGCGAAGTTTGACAAATTTCATCGTGCCGCAGCCCCGTCCTTGCCTGTCAAATCCAGGAGCGGGCGAAGAAAAGCGCCCGCAGCCCATAAGGTCTGCGGATTCTTATAACAGTAGTCAGAGGTATTTATCGATAATTTTCGACATTTCCTCGACAGAAAGTGCGCCAGATACTTTTTCGCCATTGATAAAGAATGTCGGTGTCGATGAAACACCGTAGTCCCTCTCAGCCTTTTGCCTTACTTGCTGCACTTTGTCGAGCAGCGGCTGATTCTTCAAGCAGGCCTCAAACGACTCTTGTGTAAAACCGGCCAATTTGGAGATTTGCAACAGGGGGCCGCGGGCATCCTTGGCCCGTGACCAGTTTGCTTGCTGCTTAAAGAGGACATCAATCAACGGATAATAGCTGTCGGCAGGCGCACAGCGAGCCAACATAAACGCGGCTGCCGCGCGCGGATCAAAGGGGAATTCCCGCAAAATCATCTTCACCTTGCCGGTATCGATGTATTTTTCCTTCAAACCCGGCAGGGTGTCGTTATGGAAGGTGGCGCAATGGGGACATGTCATAGAAGCATATTCCACAATCGTAACCGGTGCGTCCGCATCGCCCATCACCATATCGGGCAGCGCTTGTTCCTCCATCAAATCATCGACCGATTGGGCCATGGCGCTATCAACGATGGTCACCGGTTTTCCTGACATCAGCCAGGCTCCGGCTGCAGTCATTGTCAGGGCGCCAGCGCCAATGAACTCAAGCAATTGACGGCGTGCGATTGTCATGGTGGGGAACCCTTTCATTGCGATTGTTTTGTTGATCACGTGCCACAAATAAGAAGTCAATACATCAAAAACATGCGGCATTGCCGCACATCTGGATAAAATGCATGTTACCAGGCCGTTGTGAACCATAGCTGAATGGCCGATTCCATAGGCCGTTGCGATGAAATCAGGGGGATCCACCCCGCCGTTTTGCCATGACGCCGCGACCCAGTTTCTCAAGGCTGGCCCGTAATTGCGGGTCGTCGATACGCTCAAGAATTGCATCAAGCCTTTTTGCCGAGGCAGCGTCCGGTTCTGGCAGGCACTGATTGGTTTTGACGGTCATCCGTGAAACCGGCTTCTGAACCAGCCTGATTTTCTCGATTGCATGAAATCCGAAGAAGAGGTTCACGCGCTCGATAATTTGCGAAGTCTCGTGCTGAATTAAAACTGCGCGGGCACCATCGCATCGAATAACAAGCGTGCCGGGTGAAAACGGATCGTCCTCGGTTGCCTTTCGTGGCCAGTTGATTTTTTCCGGCATGGTGTAGTCGGCATGCCGTTCTCCGGCGATGTCAGGCCAGGCTGCCACCAGATCAATTGTCATGGCGGTGCGCCGCGCAATTACCGGCGCAAGTACTTTTGCGGCCAATTCAGCGACCGGCTGCGCATTACGCTTTCTTTTCGAGTTGCTTTCCTGAGGGTTTTTCGTACCCATGCACGATCAGTCCCTTGATTTTATCCGGCAAAAGCCGACCTTGTTGCCATGTCTGCCCATATTGATTCCCCAGTGCAAGTCTCACCTGCCGAACTGCTTTTGACGTGGTACGACCACCATGCCCGATCGATGCCATGGCGGGTATCTCCGAGCAAACGCCGTCATGGTGTCTTGCCAAATCCTTATCACGTTTGGCTGTCAGAAGTCATGTTGCAGCAAACGCAGGTTGCGACTGTTGCAGACTATTTCCTCAAATTTCTCAAGAAGTGGCCGACACTGAATGATCTGTCGGCAGCAGAATCTGAAGAAGTTATGAAGGCCTGGGCCGGACTGGGATATTACGCCAGAGCGCGAAATCTCAAAAAGTGTGCTGAAACCATCGTCCGTGAATATGGCGGGGAGTTTCCGCAAACTGCGGAAGAATTAAAGAAACTTCCCGGGATTGGGGATTACACTTCAGCTGCCATTGCCGCAATCGCATTTGACGAACCAGTCGCAGTGGTCGACGGTAATGTCGAACGGGTAATATGCCGCCTGCATGAATTGACCACCCCTTTACCGAAGGTGAAGTCCGAAGTCAGGACAATTGTCCAAGAGATCGTGCCCGTAGATCGGCCAGGCGATTTTGCCCAGGCCATGATGGATCTGGGGGCCAAGATCTGCACACCCAAGCGGCCGGCCTGCATACTTTGTCCGCTGGAAAGCACGTGCCAGGGATATGCTTCCGGTTCACAGGAATTGTATCCGTTCAAGGCGGCCAAGCAGGAAAAACCGGTGCGGACCGGAGCCGCCTTCGTTGCGATCGACAAGGATGGCGCGGTATTCTTGCAGAGGCGACCGGATTCTGGGCTATTGGGCGGCATGCGCGGGGTTCCGACGACCGAATGGACAAGCGAAATCGGTGCAGCAACAGACGCAAGGAAAGCTCCATTTTCAGGCAATTGGGAAAAAGCCGGAAAAGTGCGTCACACATTCACGCATTTTCATCTGGAACTGACCGTATGGCGCGCTGAAATCGGTCAGCCAAGGAATCTGGGTGATGGCCGCTGGTCACAACGGGACTCCCTGCCTGAAGAAGCTTTACCAACTGTCATGAAAAAGGTAATTGCCCTTGCTATCCCTGACCTATTCTGAAGTGATTCGAGCCTGATATGGAGCGGTAAAGCCTTGTCTTCCCTTGATCATATAGTCTTTGATGTTGGTCGCGTGCTGGTCCATTGGGACCCGGAACTTGCCTATCTGGATCTGATCCCGGACAAGAAGGAGCGTGCCTGGTTCCTGGAAAATGTCTGCACGCCGGAATGGAATATCGAGCAGGACCGGGGCCGTCCATGGAATGAAGCGGAAACGGTCCTCATTGCAGATTTCCCGGATCATGAAGAAAACATCCGCGCCTTTCGACAGAACTGGCACAAGATGGTTCCGCATGAACAAGGAGAAAGTGTGGAAATCCTCCGCACACTGATCGAGCAGGGGCGAGATATCACCCTGCTTACAAATTTTGCTGCCGACACATTTTCGGAAGCGGGTGGCCGCTTCGAGTTTCTGAACGAAACTCGCGGCGCCACGGTTTCAGGCTTGGTGGGATATTTGAAGCCCGAGCGGGAAATCTACGATCTCCACGCAAACACGTTCGGGCTGGAACCTTCGGCCACCTTGTTCATCGATGACAGCGAAAAGAACGTCGAAGGTGCAAAAAGGGCCGGTTGGAACGCCGTCCTGTTTACGGACGTCAACCAGCTACGCCATGACCTGGCGCAGCATGGCGTCGTTGTCTAGATCAAAAATTGACGGCAATCACGCGCCGGCGGCGAGAACCTCTTTGCGGTAGGTTTTGCGCAAATCGTCAATCTGGAGCAGTTTTCCGTCTGCCTCGTAGTGCCAGAAGGTCCAACCATTACAGGCATCCAGGCCCTGCACAATTGCACCCATCTTGTGGATGGAGCCGGTGTTTGATTGCCATTCGAGCGAACCGTCGAGACGGACGACCGGGTCCCAGCGACGCTTGGAATCAAACAATTTCGTGCCGGGGCGCAACAGGCCGGTCTCGATCAGGCTGCCAAAAGCAACCCGCGGTTCGGCCCGCTTGCCGCTGGTGACGACCAGCTGCGGCGTTTCAACAGGTTCCACTGCCGAGATCCTTGCAGTCGCGGCGTCGATATAATCCTGTTCGCGTTCGATCCCGACAAAATTGCGACCCAGTCGCTTGGCAACCGCACCTGTCGTTCCGGTTCCGAAGAATGGATCCAGCACGACATCGCCAGGTTTGGTCGAGCTCATCAGCACACGGTGCAGCAAGGCTTCCGGCTTTTGGGTCGGGTGTACCTTGGCGCCGGATTCGTCTTTCAAACGCTCACCGCCATTACAGATCGGAAACAGCCAGTCGGAGCGCATCTGAATTTCATCATTGGCCATTTTCATGGCTTCATAATTAAAGGTGTAGGACTTGGCGTTCTGATCTGTTGACGCCCAGATCATTGTCTCATGGGCGTTGGTAAATCTTCTGCCGCGGAAGTTGGGCATTGGATTGGTCTTGCGCCAGATGACATCGTTCAGGATCCAGTATCCGAGATCCTGCAGAACGGTGCCAACCCGGAAGATGTTGTGATAGGAGCCGATCACCCAGATTGTGCCAGATGGTTTGAGAACCCTGCGGGCTGCAATCAACCAGGCGCGGGTAAACGCGTCATAGGCCTGAAAATCGGAGAATTTGTCCCAATCGTCATCGACGGCATCCACCTTAGACTGATCGGGCCGATGCAACTCGCCTTCGAGCTGAAGATTATAGGGCGGATCGGCAAAGATCACATCTACCGAATTGGCCGGCAGTTTCTCAAGTGCGGAAACGCAATCGCCCTTGATGACGGAATTGAGCCAGGAAGGACTGGCCGATGCAGGTTGGGATTGTGGGCGGCTATCCGCCAAATTCGCAATACTCATGAAACACCCGGTTACTCAAAACTAAAACCTGGGCGTTATGGTTACCGAATGAGGTGAAAAAAGCCTTAAGCAATTCTCCAATCTGCAAAATCAGCCATCAATCGACCGGGCAAGCGTCCTTGAAATCTGTGTCATGCCCAGGCCGCTTTCGGCCGACCAGGTGTTGAAAGCCTCCTGAATTGCAGCCAGCGCCCGCTTGGAAGTGGCCGGTTTGTCAACCACGCCCGCACGGACCAAGGCGGCCATGACGTCCCGTGAAAGGAGGAAAGCGTCCTTTCCCATGAAGCGCAGAAAATACTGTGCAGTCGCGCCGCCAAGCCTGGATCCACCTTTGGCCAAGGCATCGAGTAGTCCGACCTCGTCGGTCGATGGCCAATCAGCCACCCATTTTCCGACTCCGCCATGTTCGCGGGAAACTTGTGCGAAAAAACGCGCGTTGAGTGGCACCGAGGCGATCTTCTGGCCATTTCTGACAATTCTTGTATCGGAAACCAGGGCATCGAGATCGTCATCGGTGGACAACACCCAGCGTCCGATGTCGAATCCTTCAAATGCTTCTTCAAAACCCGGCCATTTGGCATCGATGACCTTCCAGTTGAAGCCAGCCTGAAAGATACATCGCGTTGCCATTGCGAGCCAGCGATCATCTGGAATGGCGACTAGTTCTTTGCTCGATTTGGGCAGATCGGTATTGATAAGGGTGTTCATCACGTCAACGCCATGACGTTTCTCGGCGATTTCGGCAATTTCAGAAAATTTCTGCATTGGTTCACCTTTGGTATTTATGCAAATTCTGATAGAGGTCCGCGCGAAACATTAATCCCTAACCCAGTTATTCAAGCTGCATGACCGAAATCAAGCTGATTATTTTCGACTGTGACGGTGTTCTGGTCGATTCGGAATATCTCGCCGCCAAGCACGAACTGCAGACCTATGCCGCCTTCGGGTTCGAGATGTCGGTGGAACAATTTGCCGCCGAGTTTGCCGGCATGTCCAGCGATTTGGTATTCAAGGAGGTTGAGGAAAGACTTGGCAGGAACCTGCCCGAAGACCTGCTCAAGAAAATGCAAAATGAACTGGATGACGTTCTCAAGGCGGAAGTCGAAATGATCGAGGGCGCTGACGGAGTTCTGGACAGGTTTGACCTGCCACGTTGCATCTGTTCGAATTCTGGACCTGAGCGGCTGAAAATCATGTTGCAGAAGACCGGTTTATATGACCGGTTCAGGCCATACATTTTTTCTTCACGAGATTTGAAGCCGCATGCGCCAAAACCAAAGCCGGATATCTTCCTGAAAGCGATTGACGAGTTTGCCGTCAAACCTCATGAAGCGTTGGTTGTCGAAGACTCAGTCCACGGTGTGACAGCGGCACGGCTTGCCGGTGCCAGAATTGTCGGCTTTACCGGGGGGCGTCATAGTTATCCGGCCCATGGCGACGAATTGCTGGATGCCGGCGCAGAGACCGTGATTGCCGGTTTTGGCAGCCTGCCTCAAGTTGTGGATGCATTCTCTGAATGGGCTGGCATCGGCGCCGCATAGTCGTTTACAGCTCCCCGAAAACTGCGGTTATCTGTTCGCGATTAGTTTATTCGTTTCTGCCTGTTATTGGGATCATCCGTGCGCTGCTCATCGTAGCCGACATAAATGATGATGTTTTCGTTTTCCGGCTTCGGAATGGTTATGGCCGGATCGACATAGGAGAAATTCCCGTTTGTGCGACCCACCGGGATTTCCACCGGAACATCTTTCAAGTTTGAATAGAGCACTTCATCACCGGCTGTTACGGCAATGCGGATCGGCATGGTAAACTGGCCGGTTTCGCCTGTCGGGCCTGAAAGCGCCCGTCCGGCCGCTCCAACCTTGATGTTGAGGAACTCACCAGCATAGTTACACTCACGGGCCACTCTGGTTATCGTTGCACGAAATCGCAGTTTCTTGGACTTTTCGGGGTCATCGGCCTTCATCCCATCAGGATAGATATTCAGGGTTTCTGTTCCCGCCCGCATCAGGGTCTTGGGGCAATAGGCTCGAGGATCCTGAACTTCGTCATTGGGTGGCTGCACGACCGCGACTTCATTGACGGTGACATTTGAGCTGGTGGTCAATGTGGACAGATCGTCACTTGTATTGCTGCTGCTGCCTTCAACACCGCTGAAGGTATTATCAATCTGGGAGCCGGTGCCCTGCGTGTTGCACGCGGTAATCGCCAGACACGCAATGAGTGACGTCAAAATTCTGTATTCCTGCACTTGCCTAACTCTGTCGTATTGTTTTCATTGAAATTGTCGGCATTCTATAACAGCACAGCGACCAAAATGAGAATAGTCCCAATTCAATCGGATTGCGGCATTTTATGCGTCAATGAGACGTAATCCACATCGCAGTTGCTATCTTGCGCCTATTCGCAGATCAAGGCTAAAACGCGGCGGCAAACTTACCTGCGCCAAATCATATGCCAACAGACCTGCCGCGCAGCAATTCGGGAAGGAATAATTGTGGAATATGTCAGCACAAGGGGCGCCGCGCCCAAGCTTGGATTTTGCGATGTATTGCTGACCGGGTTAGCGAGCGATGGTGGCCTATATGTTCCGCAATCCTGGCCGCAATTGCCTCAAGCCTGGATCCGCGAATTCGCCGGTAAACCCTATGAAGACGTTGCGCTTTCGGTTCTAACGCCGTTTGTCGGGGACGAGATTGAGCGGGATGTTCTTTCGGAGATGATCCATGAGGCATATGCCGGGTTTCGCCATCGCGCGGTAGCACCACTCGTACAGACCGGACCGAATGACTGGATCCTGGAATTGTTTCATGGCCCGACCCTTGCCTTCAAGGATGTTGCCATGCAGCTACTCGCCAGGTTGATGGATCATGTGCTCAAGCAAAGAAATAAGCGGGCGACGATCATAGGCGCTACATCAGGTGATACCGGAGGTGCTGCTATTGATGCATTTCGGGGCCGGGAACGAGCCGATATCTTTATCTTGTTTCCAAAGGGCAAGGTTTCACCTGTTCAACAAAGGCAAATGACAACTGCCAATGATCCCAATGTTCACGCCATTGCAATCGAGGGCAATTTCGATGATTGCCAGGCGCTGGTCAAAGCCATGTTCAACCATGCTGCATTCCGCCAGCAGGTCTCGCTGTCCGGTGTAAATTCGATCAATTGGGCCCGGATCATGGCCCAGATTGTTTATTACTTTTCATCGGCTGCCAATCTCGGTGCGCCGGAACGAACGGTTTCCTTCTGCGTCCCGACAGGGAATTTCGGGAATATCTTTGCTGGTTATGGTGCCAAGAAGATGGGCCTGCCGATCGACCGTCTGGTCATAGCTACAAACAGGAATGACATTCTGGCGCGGGCACTCGAAACCGGGCGTTATGAAGCGACCGGGGTTGCTCCGACCATATCGCCATCGATGGATATTCAGGTCTCATCAAATTTCGAGCGTCTGATCTTTGAAGCCTGCGGGCGTGATGATCAACTCGTTACTCAGCTGATGTCGGGCCTTGCCCAATCCGGATCCTTCAGTTTGCCAGATGAATGTCTAGAGGAAATCCGCAGCGAATTTGACGCGGGAAGGTCAGCCGAAGCTGAAACCTCGCAAGAAATTGAATCGCTTCTGTCTGAAATTGGATATCTCTCCGACCCGCATACAGCAGTCGGTACAAATGTCGCTGAACGGCAGGAGGCAGGTTCGCCGATGATCACGCTATCGACCGCCCATCCGGCGAAATTTCCGGATGCAGTCGAAGCTGCGACAGGCCAGCGTCCGGCACTGCCGGACTGGGCATCCGGGATTTTGGAAACGGAGGAAAAATTCGCCGTTTTGACCAATGAACTGGACGCTGTTGAGAAATACATTCTAGACAATGGCCGTGCGGCGCAATGGACATGATACCAGCGAGAATTAACTAATCGTGAGATGAACTCCAAAACGGCATGACAATCATGTAAGCGGTCTGTAATATAAATTCATGAGCGTAGATGTAACAAAACTTGACAATGGCCTGACCGTTGTCACCGAGCACATGCAGCATCTGGAAAGTGCCGCACTTGGTGCTTGGGTAAAAGCCGGAGCCCGTAACGAAAGCCAGAGTCAACATGGTGTCGCACACCTGCTGGAGCATATGGCCTTCAAGGGAACCAAGCGACGTAGTGCTGCACAGATCGCTGAGGAAATCGAAAATGTGGGGGGAGATGTAAACGCTGCGACGAGCGTTGAAACAACTTCCTACTATGCCCGGGTTCTGCGGGATGATGTCTCGCTGGGGGTCGACATTTTACACGACATTCTGGCGAACTCGGTATTCGAGCGCGAGGAGTTGGAGCGCGAGCAACACGTAATCCTCCAGGAGATCGGCGCGGCAAACGATACGCCCGATGATCTGGTGTTTGACCTGTTTCAGAACAATGCCTATGCCGGACAGCCGATTGGTAAGGCAATTTTGGGTACGCCTGAAACTGTCTCAGGCTTCAATCAAAAGGACCTGCAAGACTATCTTCGTACAAACTATCGCGGACCGGCGATGGTGCTTTCGGCTGCTGGAGCGGTCTCTCACGAGGAGTTGGTCAATCAGGCATCGAAGACCTTCGGGAATTTCGATTCAGCAGATTCTCCGACCCCGCAGCCGGCGGTTTATACCGGCGGCGAGCAATTGCTGAAACGCGACATCCAGGAAGCGCAGATTGTGCTTGGATTTGAGGGCCGCGCCTACCATGCGAAAGATTTCTATGCCTCGCAATTATTGGCAATGATCCTGGGCGGCGGCATGTCTTCCCGCCTATTCCAGGAAATTCGCGAGCGGCGCGGCATTTGCTATTCGGTCTATGCCTTTCATTGGGGATTTTCCGATACAGGCGTTTTCGGTATCCATGCCGCGACCGGCGCAGAAGATGTCGGCGAACTTGTGCCCGTCATTCTCGATGAATTGATCAAGGCAGCGGAAAACATCACGACAGCGGAAGCAGACCGGGCGCGAGCGCAGATCAGGGCAAGCATGATGATGAGCCTTGAGAGCCCGGCGGCACGCGCGGGCCAGATTGCCCGGCACATCCTGCTTTATGGTCGACCAATTACGGTTGAAGAGCTGACTGACCGGCTGTCGGCAATCTCCACCGATCGCTTGCGTGACCTAGCAGGCAGGCTGTTCAGCACCAGCAATCCGACGCTTGCCGCTGTCGGTCCGGTAGACAACATAATGAGCCAACAGGAAATTTCTCAACGGCTTGGGGTACAGGCCGCAAACGCAGCTGAGTAAAAGACATGTTCTGGAATCGCATTGGGGGGCGAAAGAATATGGAAGTCAAGAATGGCGATGACACCGTCTACTTTCGTGGACCGGAGCTTCGTGATTACAAGGCTTGGAAAAAGCTGCGGGAAAGCAGTGCCGATTTCCTTATTCCGTGGGAACCACGCTGGCCTGCAGATGACCTTACCTGGACAGGATATCGCCGACGGTTGAAGTTTGTCCGGCAGGATCTCAAGAATGGAGTCGGACTCACTTTCTTCATCTTCCATCGTGAAACAGATCAGCTTCTGGGCGGGATGACGTTTTCGAATATTCGCCACGGTTCTGTTCGCGGCTGCCAGTTGGGTTATTGGATGGGCGAGGCTTATTCCGGACAGGGATTCATGAAAATTGCAGTCAACAATGCCCTGTATTTTCTGTTCACTAACACCACGCTGGAACGAGTAGAGGCTGTCTGCCTTCCCGAAAACGAACGTTCAATCGGTTTGCTGAAAAAACTGGGCTTTCGCAAGGAGGGCGAGATCCGGCAATATATGGAAATCAATGGTGAACGACGCGACCATCTGCTTTTTGGTATCTTGAAAACAGAACTACTGGTCAGGCAAAGCCAGACGACACAAGAAAAACAACAAGATACCAAAGCCTATGAGGTTTCTGCGGTTTAGGTCATTTACGGTATTTCCCAAAGGGTCTGGCAATGATCGGCTACAACGATTGTTTCTCTAGATATTGCCGTCCGAATGTGGTCTAAACATCTGAATTTTGGACCTTATGTTTGGTGCAAGGCGTGTCACAATATGCAATGAAATTCTGTAACGGCATTATCGGGATTTTCGTCCCATTGATTATGCTGTTTGCACTATTTCCGATTGCTCCTGCGTTCGCTTTGGAACCGGTCAGCGTTTCGCGCGACGATACCGCGATTGACCTTTCAGGCGCCGTGGAATTCCACCTTCAACAGGGCGAAAGCGTAAGAATTTCAACGGCTCCCGACCGGGACGGCATTGTCAGACGGGTCGAGGTACGCTCCAGGAATGGCAATAGTGTCACGAATTGGGCCGTATTTGCATTAGCAAACAACTCCAATGAACAGCTTGACCGGTTAATTGTCGCTCCGCATTACCGGTTAGTCGGATCGGGCTTGTTCTGGCCCGACCTTGATTCCACCCGGATCGGCACGATCACGCCGAGCGAAGGATTTTCGCTCGAAGCGATCCCCGATCGTGAGGCTGATGTTTTTTTGATTACGCTTGATCCGGGCGCGGTAATTACCCTGATTGCGGAAATGAAATCACCCAATTTACGCAGCCTCTATTTGTGGGAACCTGAGGCCTACAAGGACACGGTCAATAGTTACACGCTATATCGCGGGATTGTTCTGGGAATCTCGGGATTGCTCGCCGTATTTCTAACCATCCTTTTCGTGGTGAAGGGTTCTGCTGTCGTGCCGGCGACTGCGGCCCTTGCATGGGGTGTCTTGGCCTATGTCTGTGTCGATTTCGGATTTTGGGACCGGATCGTCACCATTACCTCGACAAGCGAACCGGTTTGGCGTGCAGGCACGGAAGTGTTCCTGACCGCGGCCATGATCATCTTTCTTTACGCATATTTGAGCCTGCATCACTGGCACTCACAATTTTCTACCGTGGCGATTACGTGGTTGCTCGGGCTTATTCTGCTTTTGGGTGTCGCAGTGACCTTTCCGGAGATTGCCTCCGGTATTTCACGTGTATCGTTGGCCGCAGTCGGTATCGCCGGAGCTGGTGTGGTCTTGTATCTGGCATTGCAGCGTTATGACCGGGCAGTGATGCTGATCCCGACCTGGATATTGATCCTGGTCTGGCTTGCCGGGTCCTGGATGACAATCAACGGTGCCATTTCCAATGACATAATTCAGCCGGCGCTTGCCGGCGGCCTTGTACTTATCGTGATGTTGCTCGGTTTTACCGTCATGCAGCATGCCTTTGCCGGAGGCGCCCTTGCCGATGGGCTTGTCAGCGATGTCGAGCAGCAGGCCCTGGCCTTGAAAGGTTCCGGCGACATTGTCTGGGATTGGGATGCGGCGCGTCAGACCATTCACACCGGCGAAGGTGCGGCCAAGGCGCTTGGATTGGAAGACAAAGCCCTAAATGGCCCGATCAAGAACTGGATAAACCTGCTGCATCCCAATGACCGGGATCGATTCCGGGCAACACTGGAAGCGATCGAAGAAAGCAAACGCGGCCAGATCGCGCAGAACTTCAGGCTGCGCAGCGATAGCGGCCAATATCACTGGTTCAGGCTCAAGGCCCGACCAATGCTGGACCAGGATGGACAGGTGCTTCGTTGCGTCGGAACCATCGCCGATGTGACGGATGCGAAGAATACCGAGGAACGGCTCCTGCATGACAGCATTCATGACAATCTGACCGGGTTGGAAAACCGGCAGATGTTCGAACGGCGGCTGGAAACCGCGATGAATATCAGCCGGATTTATGAAGAATCCAAACCGTCGGTGTTCCATATCAATCTGGATAATTTCCGTGCCTTCAATGAGCGGCTGGGAATCGGTGTCGGTGACACCATCCTCTTGACTGCGGCCCGTCGCCTTGGCCGGTTGTTGCGCAATGGTGATAGCCTGGCGCGACTTGAGGGTGACCAATTTGCCCTGCTGCTGGTTTCCGAATCATCACCAGAGAAAATAGCTTCATTTGCAGATTCCGTACGGCGGACCTTGCGATCTCCGCTTGAATTTGCGGGCGAAGATATCACGTTGGCCGCCTCGATCGGGATTGCGACGCTGTCTACCGACCATGTTACGCCACAGGATCTGATGCGGGATTCTGAATTGGCGATGACGCAGGCCAAACGATTTGGCGGCAATCGAATAGAACCGTTCAGGCCCGCCTTCCGGTCCGGCAAGGATGACAGCGTCATACTGCTGGATGACCTGCGCCGGGCCATGGACAAGAAGCAGATCAATATCCATTACCAACCGATTGTTCGTCTGATTGACCGGATGACGGTAGGATTTGAAGCATTGATCCGTTGGCAACATCCCAAGCTTGGTTTCGTTCCGCCTTCAGACTTCATTCCAATTGCTGAACGGTCAGGTCTGATCAATGAGCTTGGTCTGTATGTGCTTGAAACAGCTGCCAATGACATTCGCAAAGTCGCCGAGAAAACCGGAAACAGCGATCTTTTTGTCAGCGTCAACCTTTCAAGCCGGCAATTGCTGGCGCAGGATCTGGCCATGGAAATCGAGAAAGCACTCCGGCTTTCCAACCTGCCTCCGGCGATGTTACGCATCGAACTGACCGAGGGCCTGGTGATGGAAAACCCGGAAAGTTCCGCCGAAATGCTCAAGCGGATTGCCGGGTTGGGCGTTGGACTGTCGCTGGATGATTTCGGCACCGGATATTCAAGCCTGTCCTACCTGATGAAGTTTCCGTTCGACACGATCAAGATCGATCGCAGTTTCCTCCAGGCCAAGGAGAAGAATGAGCGGATGGTCATCCTGCGTTCGATTGTTGCGATGGCGCAGGGTCTTGACCGCCAGTTGATTGCCGAAGGTATCGAAAAGGAATCGGACATTACAGAATTGCTGCAGCTGGGCTGCGAATTCGGCCAGGGCTACTTCTTCGGTCAGCCGCTGGGTATCCGGGAAACCGAAATGGTTCTGACCGAGGAATACCGGCTGGCCGGGCAATAATACCAAGTTTCGAACTGCGCGAATTTACGCCTGTCGTCAGGCGTGCCCGATATCACCTGACAGCAAAGCCGGATCGACACCCAGCATTTTCAAGGCTTCGGAGTATTTCAAGGCGTTATCGCAATCAAACAGGATTGAGTTCTGCGAAGGTGCCGTCAGCCAGCCATTGGCGGCGATCTCTTCTTCGAGCTGGCCGCCTGCCCATCCAGAATATCCCAAGGCCAGCAGGATCTTTGACGGCCCCTTTCCGGTAGCAATTGCCCGCAATATTTCCAGTGTCGCAGTGAGGCTGACACCTTCGCTTACCGGCAAAGTTGTTTCTGAGGTGTATTCAGGCGAGTGCAGTACAAATCCCCGTCCGGGTTCAACTGGGCCACCGCGGTAAAGCGGGGCCTGCAGGATGGAATCGGGAATACTCCGAATTTCCTCGCCATTGACGATGTTAAGCTGGGACAGAAAGTCGGGAATTGAAGGCGCATCGAGGGTCTTATTGACCACAAAACCCATCGCCCCTTCTGCTGAATGGGCGCAGATAAATATTACCGTTTTCTCGAAACGCGCATCTCCCATGCCGGGCATCGCAATCAAGAATTGACCATCAAGCGTTTCCATTCGCACTCATGTCCTGTGTGCAGGTAAACCAATATCCTATATGTTCTAAACAACTTTGACAGCCGGACCGCAAGTTACGAATTCAACTATCAACCATTGTACGCATGAATTGCAGTGTCTGGAAGCTTCTCTTATCGGAAGTTGTGGCCATAAACCCTATATCACCAAAATATGAGCGAAATCGGGAATTGTTTAATCGCAAAATTTCCGGAACCTGACTAGCAATTGAATATGAGCAACATTTCCAAATTTCTGACAGCCTTGATTTTCACCTGTTTGTTTTCGGTTTTGCACGCGAGCGCAGCAACGACCGAATGGCAGGATCTTGGTGGTGGCAAGGCACGGCTTGCCGCTGTGCTTGATCCCAAAACCAATGAGATAGAGGCGATACTGGAAATCAAGCTCGATCCGGGCTGGAAGACCTATTGGCGCGAACCGGGCGGTTCCGGAATACCGCCGCAATTTGATTTTTCCGCTTCCAAGCATTTCTTTCCCGGCGAGGTCATGTTCCCCATACCGCAGAGGCTGGAGGCGAGCGGTATCGTCTTTCCGGGCTATAGCGGAACTGTCAGTTTTCCATTTCGCGGCAAGATGGCAAAAACGGGTGGCGATGGTGCAATCCGTCTCAACCTGCTTGCCGGCGTTTGCGAAGACATCTGTATTCCGGCGACGGCAGCGTTCGAGATTCCGTTTTCTGATCTGCTGACCAGTGATCCCGGCAGCGTAGTGCAGATCAAGGAGGCGTTCGGTACGTTGCCGCACGAAGCCAATGAAGATTTCAAAATTGTCCGGGCGGTGAAAAGCGGGCCTGATCTGTTGAAGATCGAAGCCAAGATACCAGATGCCGGACCGGATGCCGCTCTGTTCGCAGAAGGACCCTATGGCTGGTATCTGCCTCCGGCGAAGTATGAGTCCACCGAAAAAGGACTGACGGTATTCAGCCAGGATATCACCGATATTCCGGAGGGTGCGGATCCGATCGGAACCAAGCTGCGCTATACGCTGGTCCATGGTGACAGGGGCATAGAGCAATGGGTGTCGGCTGAAGAATAGGCCTGGGATCGGATTTTATTTTGAGTTTAGGGCGGGAATTTACATTGCCAAATCCCGTCATCTCCACAAATAATCAGTTTGAAACGTTACCCGCAGCAGAGCGGTGGATTGAGGAGAAGATTTTGTCAATTAAATCAGGTGACCGCTTGCCCGATGCCGTGCTCAATACCATGGCAGAAGACGGGCCGGCAGAATTCAATATTGCTGAACTTTCCAAGGGAAAGAAGATCGTTATCGTCGGACTGACCGGCGCCTTTACCACGACCTGTCACAATACGCATGTTCCCGGATATCTGGAGAACCTCGAGACTTTGAAGTCCAAGGGCGTGGATGAAATCATCATCCTGTCGGTGAATGACCACAATGTCATGGATGCCTGGGGCAAGGCGATGAATGCAAACGGGAAACTGATGTTCGCCGCGGATTTTGATGCAAGTTTTACAAAGGAAATCGGCATGGACATCGATCTTGCAATCGCCGGCCTGGGCGTGCGGTCAAAGCGCTATGCGATGATTGTCGATGACGGGATTGTCACCGATATCGATGTCGATGAAGGCCGCGGTGTCGTGGATGTTTCGGGCGCAGCAGCAGTTTTAGGAAAACTGTAACTGGTCTGGCCGTTTGTAAGCGGCGAAATTGGGCCGAGCTAATCTTCGATCTCGTCAGCAGTCCGATAGGGTTCCATGCCACGTCGGGCCAATTCATCGGCTTTTTCATTTTCGGGATGCCCGGCATGGCCCTTCACCCAATGCCAATTGATGGTGTGCCGTGCTACCGCGTCATCCAGTGAGCGCCAAAGATCTTCATTTTTTACCGGTTTGCGATTTGCGGTTTTCCAGCCATTTGCCTTCCAGTTATCCATCCATCCGGTAACACCGCCGCGAACATATTGAGAATCGGTATATAGCTCGACCGGGCATGGCCGTTTTAGTTCGTTCAAGGCCATGATCGCTGCAGTCAGCTCCATGCGGTTATTCGTGGTTTCGGTTTCACCGCCAAAGATTTCCTTTTCATGGCCGTTGAACCGCATCAACACGCCCCAACCGCCGGGACCCGGATTTCCTGAACAAGCGCCATCGGTCCAAATCTCCACCGGACGTGGCGATGACTTGCCGCCAGATTTCACCATTTTATTTCGACTCCAGCGGTAGTTGATGCAGCCCGTATTCTCCCGGCGATTTCACGCCCTGATGAAATCGGAGTTTGGCAATGTATTCGGACGGGTCTTTCGGTGTCACAAGTGCGTTGGGTGGCACGTTGAGCCAGTCGTACAGACGCGTCAGCAAGAACCGTAGTGCAGAACCCCGACATAGTAGTGGCAGCGCATCGTATTCTTCCTGTGTGAGAGCACGCACCGACTGGTACCCGGCGAGCAGAGCCCCGGCCTTGGTTACATTAAAGGACCAGTCCGGTTCGAAACACCAGGCGTTCAGACAAATAGCGATATCAAGCGCAAGAAGATCATTGCAGGCAAAATAAAAGTCGATGACGCCCGAAAGCTGATTTTTAAGAAAGAGTACATTATCAGGGAACATGTCTGCATGAATGACCCCGGCCGGCAGTTTCGCGGGCCAATTCGCTTCGAGATATCCAATTTCGGTTTCCACGAGCTCCGTGAGGCCTGCCAAGACTCCGTCAGCACCCTTTCGGGAATTTTCAAATAATGGGCGCCAACCAGCCAGTCCAAGGGCGTTTTCGCGCCTGATGTCGAAATCCCTTGCGGCGACATGCATTTTTGCAAGAACTTCACCTGCCTGGCGGCAATTTGCAGAAGATGGTCTACGCAATGAAATTCCATCCAGGAAGCTGACAATTGCGGCTGGCCGGCCAGCAAGTTGCGCCAGGCTCTCTCCTGAACGCATTTCAATCGGTTCGGGGCAGGTAATTCCCTTGGATGAAAGATGTTTCATCAAGCCCAGGAAAAACGGAAGATCGGCAGGATCCACGCGTTTTTCATACAAGGTCAGTATGTAGGTTCCATTGTCGGTGGTGATAAGGAAATTCGAATTTTCAACGCCCTCGGCAATCCCCTTGATGGCGTGAAGCTCACCAATATTGTAGCGCTCAAGATGCAGCGCCAATTCATCATCCGGGATATCGGTGTATACGGCCAATCTGTGCTCCGTCAGCCGTTTACGAATGCCATATCTTCATCATTCAGCGGCGTGTCGCGCAGTTCGCGCATTACCGGAAACAGCTCATTTTCCTTCGCAGTTTCGGCCAATTCTATTGTCGTCTCAAACCGTGAACGAATCGCGGATATTACCTCGTCGACCAATATCTCAGGCGCTGATGCCCCGGCAGACAAACCGACTACCGACGCATCACCCAGTTCCGACCAGTCTATTTCACCGGCGTTTTGGACGAGTACCGCGTTCTTTGCGCCTGACTTTAACGCCACCTCGACGAGCCTTTTTGAGTTCGACGAATTCGGTGCACCGACGATCAGGAAATGATCTGCGCCATCTGCTGCATGTTTCACTGCCTCCTGGCGATTGGTCGTTGCATAGCAAATGGATTCTGCAGCAGGCTCTGCAAGATCGGGAAACCGTTCATGCAGTTTCTCTAATATGCTTGCCGTATCATCAACAGAAAGCGTGGTTTGAGTAACAAATCCCAATTGCTTGCCGCCCGGTGCCTGAAAAGCCTCTGCCTGTTCTACCGACTCGATCAGCGAGACGGTTCCTTCCGGCAGCTGGCCAAGCGTGCCGATGACTTCGGGGTGTCCGTCATGACCAACCAGGATGACGTGCCGGTCATGTCGCAAATGACGCAGGGCCTGTTTGTGCACTTTGGAAACTAGCGGGCAGGTTGCGTCGAGATAGTTCAGATTAAGCGCCTTGGCGTTTTCGGGAACAGATTTTGGAACACCATGGGCTGAGAAAATCACCGGTTGATTTGTCGGCGGGATTTCATCGAGCTCCTTTACGAAGATCGCACCGCGCTGCTCCAACCCTTCGACGACGTAACGATTGTGGACGATTTCATGGCGGACATAGACCGGCTTGCCATATTTCTTGAGCGCAAGGACCACAATCTGGATGGCACGATCCACACCTGCGCAAAACCCGCGGGGCGCGCAAACTCTAAGTGTCAGATGCGGTTTTCCATTTTGCATGGTGATTTTCTCAGCTCTAGTTCACCGGCAGACTAAGCGGTCCGGAGACGGGCGTGTCAAGTCCGGTTTCGATAGTTAATTGAATAAAGGAAATATCCACCTACACCGACCAGTGCCAGTGCCAGACCGAACCAGGTTATTGCATATTGCAGGTGATTGTTGGGAAACGATATCAGCGTCGTTCCGCCCTGCGGCCAGTTACCTGACATGGCAGACTCATTTGCGTCGACAAAGAACGGGACAAGACTGTCTGCCTCGAGGCGGGCAGAAAGCGCCATCTGGCCCATGTCTTTCCAGTAGAAGATGTTTTCCTCGATATCATTATCCGGAATGAATCGATTTGGCTTCTCGCTCAATGGATTTCGGGCCAGGCCTGTCAACTCAACCTCACCAGCGACCTGGCCAGCTTCCCGAAGTTGCGGAGACCGCAATTCATTGGGAACAAAGCCGCGATTGACGAATATGGTGCGCCCGTCTGCAAGCGTCATCGGCGTGTAGATATTCCAGCCAACCCGACCTTTATGGGTGGTGTAGAAGTATTGCTCGGCGGAATGATCGAAATTGCCCGTGACGCTGACCGGCCAGTAGTCGACATCCTGTTCGTTTGACCAGCGGATCTCCATCTCGTCAAGCGAGACAGGTTCCGACAATCTGCGCGCCTCGACCTCGGCGATTAGCGCTTCCTTCCATTGAAGTCTTTGCACCTGCCACATGCCCAGCGCCGACAGGAAGACCGTACCCGCCAATATGCATCCGAGGATCAAGATATTTGAGCGCTTCATTTCAGGCGTTCGCCTTCGCGAGCTGCGGTTCGATATTGCAGGGCAATCATGATCGCCTTGGTAATTCTCAAGGCCCATAGCGACAGCACGATTGTGACAGGTACCCAGATCAAGAATTGCAGCCACATGGGCGGCTGGATCACGGATTCCAGGAGCAATGCCAGTCCCAGAATTACAAAACCGAGGATCATGATGACAAACACGGCCGGGCCGTCTCCGGAATCTATGAACGAATAATCGAGACCACAAGCCATACATCTTTGTGCAGGTTTGAGCATTCCGTCATAAAGCTTCCCCTCCCCGCAGCGTGGGCATGCGCATTTCATGCCAACTTCGATGGGAGAAAGCGGCGGCCAGTTTACATCCGTTCCTGATTTCCTGTCGGCCAATATACGGACCTCGCTTCTTGGGGCACCAATTCAACTACCAGAAATTAAAATGCACCCGAGACCGATTGGCCGCGGGTGCAAGACACTTGTTCAAGCGCAAAGTCTGTGAGGTGGCTCGAAAGCCGATTACGTCAGTGCGCGATAACAGCGCCCCATGAACCCCATACGTAAATCGCGCAGAACAGGAACAGCCAGACCACGTCAACAAAATGCCAGTACCAGGCAGCCGCCTCGAATCCGAAATGTTGTTGCGGTGTGAACTGGCCCGCCATAGCCCGCAGAAGGCAGACGATCAGGAATATGGTGCCAACAATGACGTGGAAACCGTGAAACCCGGTTGCCATGAAGAATGTGGACCCATAGATCGAATCCTTGAACGCGAATGGCGCATAAATGTACTCATATGCCTGCACCGCCGTGAACAACAGCCCAAGCAGGACTGTAAGGGTCAGCATACCTTTCAACATCCCACGGTCATTGTGCAGAAGTGCGTGGTGCGCCCAGGTTACCGTCGTGCCTGAAAGCAGCAGGATGATGGTATTGAACAATGGTAGGTGCCAGGGATCCAGTACTTCAATGCCATCGGGCGGCCAATGACCGCCGGTATATTCGACCCGGGAATATTGTATTGCTTCATCGGCAAACAAGCTTGCGTCAAAAAATGCCCAGAACCATGCAACGAAGAACATGACTTCGGAAGCGATGAACATGATCATGCCGTAGCGCAGATGTAGCGACACTACCTTGGTGTGGTAGCCTTCATTGCTCTCCTTGATCGTGTCCGCCCACCAGGAAAACATGGTGTACAGCACGACGACCAGACCGATATAAAACGGCCAGGGCGAGGCGAGATCAAGCCCTGCAAACAGGAACTGGTCATCGGCAAGCCAGCGCATATAGCCGACACCACCAACCGCCATAATGAATGCACCAATCCCACCGATCAGCGGCCAAGGGCTCGGATCGAGGATGTGGTATTCATGATTTACTTCGTGACCATCGGCCATGTGCTTGCTCCCAATCTCTGCATTCGGCTTCTGTCATAGACAGAAATTTCATTAACCCCCGGCTGCATCCGCCGTATTTTCAATTGCACTTGATGTTACTGGTTCCTGATCGTCTTCCAACGGGAAAAACGTGTAGGAAAGCGTTACCGTTTGAACGCCGGAAACCTCCTCACTGTCGACCATATCCGGGTCGAGGAAGAACACGACCGGCATATCCAGCCTCTCGCCCGGCTGGACTACAGTGTCTGTAAAACAGAAACATTCGATCTTGTTGAAATATGCCCCGACAGATTGCGGGGTAACATTGAAGGTGGCCGTACCCTGCAAAACCTGATCGGTGTTGTTCTCGATAAAATAGCTCACCTGAGCCATTTCACCGAGTTTAACCTTGACCGATCGCTGTTCCGGCTTGAATTCCCAATTCAGGCCCGATGCCGTATTGGCGTCAAAGCGAACCGTTGCTTCACGATCCAGTATTTCAACCCCTTGCGAATTGACCACCCGCTGGGTTGTGCCGCCATACCCGGTTACCTGACAAAACAATTGATAAAGCGGTACAGACGCATAGGCCAATCCACCCATCCCCGCCACAAGCGCAAGGCATGCAAATACAACCCGCGCATTGCGCGGCTGTGTCCTTGCATCCTGGGATTTGGTGGTATTCTCCATGTCTCCTGCGTCCATTATCTACCCTAAAGCGCTCTGTTCAGGATATTTGCACCAAACTTCGCCCAGGTCCCGATGTAGAGGATCACCGCGAATGCGGCCAGCAATAGTGCGAGCGCAATGTTTCTGGCCCGCCTGGACTTCTTCTGCTGCTCCGTCAGCTCAACCTGTTTTCCGGTTTCCATCGTCTACAGCATCCTGAGCAACAGGTTCTCGATCAACAATGCCGCGAACAAGGCGAACAGGTAGATGATCGAAAAACCGAAGAGTTTCTTGGCGGCCTTGTTGTCGCCGTCACCAGTTTCCTGCAGCACCAGCCAGGCGAGACGTACAAAGTTCAGTCCGAGTAACGCCGCCAGAATTGTGTAGCCAATCCCGGCAATGCCAAAGAACCAGGGAGACACGCCCGATAGTGCCAGCAGAATGGAATAGATAAATATCTGTTTGCGCGTCGAGCGATCGCCGGCGACATTTGGCATCATCGGAATACCTGCCTTGGCATAGTCGTCCGAACGGAACAATGCGAGGGCCCAAAAGTGCGGCGGCGTCCAAAGAAAGATAATCGCAAACAGGATCAAGGGTTCGATGCTGATTGAACCCGTCATCGCCGCCCAACCGATTACCGGCGGAAAGGCACCGGCAGCACCGCCAATCACGATGTTCTGCGGGTTCGATCGTTTCAACCAGGCGGTATAGATGACCGCGTAGAAAAAGATCGTGAATGCCAGGAGCCCGCCGGCGACCCAATTGGTCAACAGTCCGAGCGTTACAATCGAGAAACCGGAAAGGATCAGTCCGAATGCCAGCGCTTCTTCACGCGAAACCCGATTGGCGGGTATTGGCCGGGACGCCGTCCGTTTCATGACTGCGTCAATATCTGAATCGTACCACATGTTGAGGGCGCCCGAGGCGCCTGCACCGACCGCAATACACAAAATGGCAATGGTGCCGAGCGCCGGTCCGATCGAGACTGGTGCGATCAACATGCCGACAAGTGCCGTAAATACCACCAGCGACATGACGCGCGGTTTCAGTAGCTCGAAATAATCGCGCGGCATTGCGCTGGTGGTATTTACGGCACTTGTCGGCATGTTGATCGCACCAGTCTCGATCGGACCGGCGCTCGGCACCATTGCCATTTTGTGTATTGCGGT
>JANQQM010000082.1 GCA_028289365.1 Salaquimonas sp.
AACACCTTCACCAACGTTTCCGGCAAAATGCTGTAAGCGATCGTCGAAAAGACGAGAAAATTCAGGGCCGCCTGCTTCCGCAGGCGGTCCTTTTCTTTGCGCTGGTTTGGGCAAAGAATATCCCGCGATAACAAGCTGATTGATAGCGCACCAATGTGCTGTACAGTGCTCCGATGGCCGGAAATGAAAACAAAAAAGCTGCTTCACTAGGCAAACGAGCGCGCCAGTTCCAGCGATATCTGGATGAGCAGGGGTTTCAATTCCAGGTGCAGGAACTGCCAGCCTCCACCCGCACTGCTCGGGATGCGGCGGCTGCTGTCAATTGCGAGATCAGCCAGATCGTCAAATCGTTGGTGTTCAGGAACCTGGAAACGGGCGAACCGATCGTGGTCTTAGCAAGCGGGTCAAACCGGATAGATGAAGCAATGCTCAGCAATCTTGCTGGTGGTCCGGTCGAGATGGCAGATCCAGTGTTTGTGCGATCCGCTACCGGGTTTTCAATTGGAGGTGTCCCGCCATTTGGGCACAAAACAGCCTGCAAACTGGTTGTGGACGAAGGTCTTTTCCAGCATACCGAAATCTGGGCCGCGGCCGGAACACCGAATGCGGTTTTCAAGATTACCGGTGAATTGGCAAAGGTTTTGCCGCCACATGCTGTCGGGAAAGTGTCGTAAAGCTCTGGTAAATCTGCGATTTGGTTCGTTTGTAGATCACAAATTCGCCGTTTTTTGGTGCCGAAAGCACGTTAATCATCATTTGTATTAATTGCCGCATGTGGCGCTCCAGCTATTTCCTGTTTATTCACAAACGGTTATTGTCCAGCGTCAACCGGTAAAGCGGCGGTTATCCGGGCAGGTGGCAGATAACTGGGTGACAAAATGATTGTTACGAGTCAGTCCCAATTGGACAGCTGGTTCGAGAAAACCGTAAACGATCCAAATACCAGACGTTGGCTTCAGCCAAAAACGTTCATGACCCCACCAAAGGTTGAGAACAATACTTGGGAAGCCCTGCATTTTCTGGTGGGCCATGCACTGGTCTCGCTGAAATTCGACCGCGCGCTCCTGGAGGCTGCTGCGGTCATGTATAATTCCGGATCAGCAGCAGACGGTGCTGTTGCGTTGCAGGAAGCTTATGAAATTGGCTATAAATCCGGTCCTTGGAGAGCCTTGCGTTCAGCCTGCTGCGTCACCAATGACCGGTCGATGAAGCTGAATCACAAAGTATTTGGTGAACCATGGGGAATTTCCGCGAAATCCGCCTGGGATGCCGGGCTAGGTGAGTGGGTCGACGAGGCTCATTTCAGGCGCTTGCGCGTTGACCATCAATGAAAATCCGGCGACGCACCGAAACTAACCAGCGGGAATTCTCATGAATTCAGGTGTCAGGATTTCTTGCGCTTCTTGCGCGTAATCCGCATCACATTTCCCATGACCTGCGACTGCAGCTTGGTATTCTTTTCAATGTTCGTGTGCGAAATATCAGGATTCTTGCTCATGTTGATGTTGAGGATCCGGCCATTAAATCCCCTGCGCTTGTAAATCTTGTTGTTTTCATTCGGCAGGTAGTAGTTGACGACCTTCTTGACGTTTTTGCCAACATAACCAGGCTCGGTCGGGTCGAAAGCCGCAACATACGAGACCTTGATCCCGCGCGATCCGAGATAGTTTGCAAGTTTGGTTGCGTCATTGGCGCCAAGTGAATGGCCGACAATCGCAATCGGATAGGAAACCTGCTTAAGCTTGTCGCGGCGTACGATATCAGCTCCGATCGCTTCCCATTCCGTATAACTGGTATTGACCGCATAAAGACCTTCGCGGCGCATCTGAACCGCCATGACATCGATGCCGCGCGAAAACACATCCATCAAGCCACGCATCAGGTAGATTTCACCAGTGCGGGTAGCTGCCTTGCGTGCCTCTGCAGTCTTGTCGATCGGCTTTGGTCGCGTTTCCTGCCGAATGGTTGCCGTCCTGGCTTCGGACTCCGCATTTGAGCTTGATGATCCAGATGACGCGCAACCTGATACTGCTATCGCGGAGGAAAGTACCGCAAAAGCGGCAAATTTGAGAGAAGTCATGCTTGACGGCATTTGTCACAAGCCCTGAATCACAAAAATTACGAGAACTTTTACTAACCGATATTTGGTTAAAAGCACGACTAAATTTGGTGCAAATCACGTCATCAGGCGTCTGGATCGCCCAATGCTGCTGTTTTAGATTCAAGTGTTGCAGATTGGCTGCACCATTTTCACGATTGGCACAGCGTTCCAACGCCGAAAACTGACCAAAGCGTTAATGAATACCGGGAATTATGCGTTTGGTGCGGGCGCAATATTGGCGATATTCTTCACCGAATCGTTCTTCCATCATCTGTTCTTCCTGACCCACCCTGAGGAAGTACAGCGTGCCGAATCCGACAATCCCCGAAAATCCGGCGATCCAGTTCGATAGAAGAAATGGTTGTGCCAGCGCCCATAACCAAAATGCCGAATACATCGGGTGGCGTACGTTTTCATAAATGCCGGTCGTTACCAGCTTGTGCCCCTTCCTCAGATCAAGGCTGTGGGACCACATCGCGCCAAGCGCCTTGTGGGTAATGCGGAAAAGCCGAAGCGAGCCGGCAAAGATCAGAAGTCCGATTATCACGACCACCGGATTTGTTGCGTGGTCGAAACTCCCAGGAATGCCTGTAAATACCCAGATCGCGGGAATAATTCCGAGACCCAGCGTCGATACCGCCATGGAGAAGCGTTCACTTGGGGTGCGCGAAGTCTTGTCAATCTTGACCTTTCGCGACCGGCGATTTGGTATCCAGCGAATGAGTGCCCACAAAACCAGGCATCCACACCAAATGATTTTTCCCGTGAGTACCCAATCCAATGTCATGCAACACCTGTTAAATTGTTTGGCTGCTTGCTCTAGACGAGCTTTGCGCCGGGATCAATGGCCTGAATGGAATCCGGCTCTTGAGCAAGCTTTTTGGAGCGGATCGGCCCGAACAAGCGCAGCATGTAGTCGAAACTGACAGGCTTATCCTGATAGAGAATATATTGCCGATGGGTCCGGTAGAACGATGTGCGCATGGATTTGTATCTTTTCCGGTCCATCGCCTTCTTGTAGTTGACCCGATCAACGCGATATCCGCCGGCGGGCTCCGGAAGGCCAAGTACATCGAATGGATCCGCCTTGTAGAATGCGATGATGTCATCCTTGGTCTGGATTTCGTGCCAGAACAAATCCGGTTGTGTGGTGACTTCAGAAATCCATTTTCGCATGAAGTCGGCATTTTTTGCGAGTGCAATTTTCAGCAGGCTGGAACCAAGTGCCAGGAAAATGGCATTGCGCCCTTTCAGCAGGTCGGGCTGTTTTTCCAATGCCAGGGCAAGTCCTGCAACGGCCCAAACCGATCCAAAGCTGTGGCCAGAAACCACGATCTCGTCATGAGAACCAGCGTTGACTTCCTTGATGATAGTCTCGGCGAATTCCTCGTAGCGATCTTCTATCTTGCGACTGGACCGGTTCACCATGTCGCGGGCAAATCCCCAATCATTGATCGTCAATGTCAGATAGGCCTTGTCGCCGGGCCATTTGCATAGAATTAGCGTCAAAATGACGGTCAGCACACTTCCAGTGATCGCGTAGGCAATTCCAGTCAGGCCAAGGAGAGAAACAAGCCAGGTCGAAGCCAACCACGAAACGGCAAGGAAGATCAGCAGCAGGAGGATGGGAAAAATCGTGAATGCCCAGTAGCGGCCACTGGCCTTGCGATAGCGCGAGACCGTGCCATCAGTGAAAAAAGCTAGGAACTTGGGAAAATTGCGAATGATACCCATGGGATGGGCGACTTTTTCATATTCCTGAATGATATCATTCCAGGAAAACTGAACGATGCGGGTATTTACCTTCCAGTCGGCCGAACTTGTCTCGCACTCGCCAATGGCATGGTTGACACCAGGATCCTGATGAACCGAGGGGCGCTCAAAATCGAAATGCCAGATCTCTCCGGTCTTCTGAGCGCTGTGCTGGATTCGATCCAGCTGACTGAGCGGAGAAGTCTGCTCAAAGCCGGGGAAGTTTAGCACCAGCCGGGAGCCGACATGTTCCTTGTTTTTTCTTGGAGATTTTACCGCCATGATTTTCCGCTGGTTAGATTTGGGCGGATTTACCAGCATCCACCAGGAAATTCCAAACATAATCGGAAAATGAACGCCAACATTCAACACGAAAGCGTTCCGGTGATTCACGCAGGAGAATTATTTCCGACTTTCCGATGATTGTTCGCGAGCATGCACCCTTGGGAAAGGCGGTCAGTGACAGATTTTGAGGGCAGCCGGCGTTGAGCACTGCGAGCGCATTTGGCCCCTCGACATAAATTGCGGTGTTGCGGTGGGATACATCCACGGCGCTGCATAATGTTCCGTCCAGCTTGGACATCTTCGCGGACAGTCCGGTTTCGGGTGCCGCCATGATCAGCCATTCATCGGGGCCAAGCCAAAGCGCGCTGATTTTCTTGAGAGTCTTGCTTGACTTTGGTTTTACCGGCAAAGCAATGCCGATCTCTTTTCCTACCTCCGCAACTTCCTCGGGACCGGCACGCAAAGAGAAGCGCTCGCAAAATGGTGCCGGTTCCAGTGCAATACCGGTTGCTGCAAATCGGCGGCCAGCCAGCGGTTCAATTTGAAGAACGTCATCCATTCAATTTGCTCCCGTCGGGATCGATGAACACAGTTTCACAAACTTCAACTGCTATCGCGCCATTTGCCATCGGTACATGCAATTTCTCACCCATTTGCGCCCGTCCGTTTTCAATCAGGGCAAGGGCAATTGAGCGTCCGCAGTTTTCCGACCAATAAGATGAGGTTACAAAGCCGATCATTTTCATCGGTATCGGCTGATGCGGGTCTTCAACGATTTGCGCGCCTTCTTCCAGAACTTCCCTGGGATCAAGTGTTTTCAGTCCGACCAGCTGACGTCTTCCCTCTGCAACGAGGTCGATTCGCTTCAAGCCGCGTATTCCGACAAAATCTGTTTTCTTCTTGCCGATGGCCCAGGAAAGATTGGCGTCATCGGGCGTAACAGTGCCGTCGGTATCCTGACCAACGATGATGAAACCCTTCTCGGCGCGAAGAACGTGCATCGCTTCGGTGCCATAGGGGGTCAGTCCGAGCGGCTCGCCACGCTCCCAGATTTTTTCCCAGACCGATCGTCCGTAATTGGCCGGTACGTTAATTTCGAAGCCCAACTCGCCGGTAAATGACACGCGCATGAGCCGTGTTCGTACGCCGCAAAAACGTCCTTCGCGAATGGACATGTGGGGCATGTCATCCAGATCGATATCTTCAACGAACGGTTCGATGATTTCCCTTGCCTTCGGGCCCTGTACCGCGATTACCGCCCATTGTTCCGAGGTCGAGGTCAGCCAAACCTTCCAGTCGGGAAACTCGGTCTGGAGATAGTCCTCCATGTGATTGAGGACCCTTGGGGCGCCGCCGGTCGTGGTGGTCACATGAAACCGGTCCTCTGCCAATCTGCCGACCACGCCGTCATCATAGATGAAACCATCCTCGCGCAGCATTATTCCGTAGCGGCATCTGCCCACGGCCAGCTTCTGCCAGGGGTTGGTGTACATGAGTTCCATGAACTTGACGGCATCAGGCCCGACGACTTCGATCTTTCCGAGCGTCGAAGCATCAAAGATACCGGCGGCGTTGCGCGTTGCGGCACATTCCCGATTAACCGCGGCCTGCATATCCTCGCCCGGTTTGGGGAAGTACCAGGTCCGCTTCCAATTGCCGACATCCTCAAACACGGCGCCATGTTCCTGCGCCCAACTATGGATAGGCGTGGTTCTGGTTACATCGAACAATTTGCCCTTTGCATGGTTGATGATCGTACCGAAGGTGACCGGCGTGTAGGGAGCGCGAAATGTTGTGAGCCCGATATCGGGTATTTCCCGGCCCAGTTCGGTAGCGGCAATTGCAAGGCCGTGCATATTGGACATCTTGCCCTGATCGGTCGCCATGCCGGTGGTGGTGTAGCGTTTGACATGTTCAATCGAGAGCATGCCTTCGCGAACCGCCAGGCGGATGTCCTTTGCCGTGACGTCGTTCTGGAAATCAATAAATGATTTATCAAAAGCCGAATCCGTTTTGCCATTGGATGTGCCGATTTGGTAACCGACCATGGAGCCGGTTTCTTCACAGTTTGCTGGCTTGGATCCTGTGGCATTGGCCGCATCATCCAAAGCATCTGCCAGTGTCATCGCTCCATTGCAGCCGCCGATACAGATACAGTTTTCTGCCACCTCATCAGGAAGGAAACGCCCGTTATCTGCATCGAACTTCAATCTTCCTCGGCTTTGCGAAAACAAGTGCACGGACGGTGTCCAGCCGCCGGAGACGATCAATGCATCGATCGGGGTTTTTTCCTTGCCGTGGCCGTTTTCGGCCTCGACTGTCATTGAGCTGATCCGCAGGCGTCCGGAAGTCGCCGTAACCTTGTGACCGGGCTTGACGGCAATGCCCAGGTCATTTGCCTTTGCGAGCAATTGCGAGGGAACCTCACTGCGTGTGTCGACAATCAGGGCAATTGGCGAACCGGCTTCGTGAAGATCAAACGCGGCCTGCCAGGCAGAGTCGCAGGCAGTGTACACACCGACCCGCTTTCCGATTGAGACACCGAAATGGTTTGCGAACATCTGTGCTGCCGACGCAAGCATGACGGCAGGGCGGTCATTGCCGTGAAAGACCAGATGTCTTTCGATTGCACCGGTTGCGATCAGTACGGTTCCTGCACGGACCTGCCACAGTCGCTCGCGGGGCAATTCCGGATCGGGATCAGCGATGTGATCGGTGACGCGCTCGGCAAGAGCCACCATGTTTGCAGTGTAATATCCGAACGCCGTTGTCCGGTTGAGGACGGTCGCGTTGTCCAAACTCCGTAATTCTGCGACTGCGGAAGCTACCCAATCCATTGCGGGTTGTCCGTCAATCTGCGCGTGGATGTCAGCGCGCAGATGCCCGCCGAAATCCGCATTTTCGTCGCACAGAATTACCGACTTGCCCTTGCGTGCGGCAGCAAGTGCGGCTGCGATTCCCGCCGGTCCGCCGCCCGCTACCAGAACATCGCAATGCGCATAACGATTGGCATAAGTATCGGGGTCGGCTTCTGTCGGTGCGGTTCCCAGACCGGCAGCACGACGGATGAACGGTTCGTAGACATGTTTCCAGAAAGAGGCCGGCCACATGAAGGTCTTGTAGTAAAATCCTGCCGGGATAAACGGTCCGAAGAAATCGTTGACAGCCCCGACATCGAAAATGAGCGCAGGAAACCGGTTCTGGCTGTTTGCCTGCATGCCGTCGAAGACTTCCTGAACCGTCGCCCTTACATTTGGCTGTCTGCGAGCGGTATCGCGGGCGATATCGACGATTGCATTGGGTTCCTCGGGTCCGGCGCTCAATATTCCGCGCGGGCGATGATATTTGAACGACCGTCCTGTCAGGTGAATGCCATTAGCCAGCAGCGCCGAAGCCAGCGTGTCGCCATCATAGGCGTTCAGGCTTTTACCATCCCAGGTAAAGGAAATAGTCCGAGCCCGGTTCAACCTACCCCGGTTCTTTATCCGGTTGGCTCCAGCACTGGCAGATGAAATGCTCATTTGGCCTTTTCCGCCTTGGATGGTGACGGTTCAGGCTTATCGGCCGCAGGTTTCTTGCTGATGGGCGCAGCTGCCTTGATCTGTTCTTCGGTCAGTTCCGGTTTCGGCTCGCCGGCCTTGTAGGTCATGATGAACTTGTCGGATATCGAGTTTCGAACCGCGTTGAAAAACCGTCCGCATCCATGCGTATGGCGCCATCTTTCGAAAACGATTCCCTTCGTATTGTCACGAATGAAGAAGTACTCGGAAAATTCGGCATCCGAAATATCGGCGATGTTTGCCGGTCTTGCGATATGGGCTTCACCGGCGCCCTGAAACTCGATTTCGGGGCGGTCTTCCTGGCAGTAGGGGCACTGAATGAGCAGCATGAATTTTATCCCTAATGTGCCACGGCAGCGGCTGCTGCCTCGTCTATCAAGCGACCGGTGGTGAAGCGTTCCAGCGTATAGCCGGCATTGATCTTGTGCGGTTCGTCCTTGGCGATCGTATGCGCAAAGACATGGCCGGAGCCGGGCGTCGCCTTGAACCCACCGGTTCCCCATCCGCAATTGACGTAAAGCCCCTTGACCGGCGTCTTGGCAATAATGGGTGAGCGGTCCGGCGTAACGTCAACGATCCCACCCCATGAGCGCAGCATTTTCATGCGCGAGAACATCGGGAACATTTCGCAGATTGCCTCGAGTGTATGACTTATAATGTGCATGCCGCCGGTCTGGGAATAAGAGGTGTATTGATCGGTGCCGGCGCCAATTACCAATTCGCCTTTGTCGGACTGGGAGATATAGGCGTGGACGGTATTGGACATGACCACGCAGGGGAAACAGGGTTTTACCGGTTCGGACACCAGCGCCTGCAGCGGGAAACTTTCAAGCGGCATGCGAACACCCGCCATTTCCATCAAGACGCTGGTATGCCCTGCTGCGACTATTCCGACCTTGCTTGCGCCGATGCTTCCCCTGGTTGTTTCGACGCCGGTTACTTGACCGTTGCTGTCCTGGTTGATCCCGGTAACCTCGCAATTCTGGATTATGTGGACACCCATGGCAGAAGCCGCGCGGGCATAGCCCCAGGCTACCGCATCGTGTCTGGCAACACCGCCGCGCCTCTGAAGCGCTGCACCCATGACGGGGTATCTGAGTGAACTGGAGATATTCAGTGGCGGGCAGTAAGCCTTGGCGGCATCGCGATCGAGCCATTCATTGTCGACGCCGTTTAACCGGTTGGCATGGATGTGGCGTTGCGCAACCTGCGCGTCATGTACATTGTGGGCAAGCATCATCACGCCACGCTGGGAAAACATGACGTTATAATTCAGTTCCTGACTTAGCGTTTCCCAAAGCTTGATCGCATGATCGTAAATGCCGGCAGATTCATCATAGAGGTAGTTGGACCGAATAATGGTGGTGTTGCGGCCGGTATTACCGCCGCCGAGCCAGCCTTTCTCCAGCACCGCAACATCAGTAATCCCGTGCACTTTCGCGAGGTAATAGGCGGTTGCCAGGCCATGACCGCCAGCGCCGATGATTATCACCTCATATTTGGCTCGGGGTTCAGGATTATCCCATTGCCGATCCCAACCCTTGTGGGCGCGCATGGTTTCGCGGGCCAGGGCAAAGCCAGAAAATTTGCGCATTACGGTATTGCTTTCCCTTGTTACCGGTCAGGTCTTATCACAAACAAAAATAGTCGGAAATCACAAGATATGATCGAATGGCGCCAATGATAATGCCGTGTTGCCTGAAAGATTGTCGCATTACGACGTCGGCTTTGGGCATAACGCCGGGAAAAGCGACGAAATTCGGGGAATGCCAGTTAGCAGTCTGCCTTGACGTGCATGCCCTGATCCTTTATCAGAAGGCCAAATTGCAGCGCGCCCGGCGACGGAGACGCGCTTTTGTTTGTAAGGGCTATCGAGCCAGCAACTTCGGTCAGAACGATGAAAGTCAAGAATTCGCTAAAATCGCTGAAATCCCGTCACCGTGCGAACCGCCTGGTTCGCCGCAAGGGACGCGTATACGTTATCAACAAGGTCAATCCGCGTTTCAAAGCCCGTCAGGGATAATTTGCATCCTTAAACTGTGCAAATCTGCGGTTTGATCTGACTGAAAAGCGATTCACATAAAATTGGGTTTGACGAAATGCATGCGGCGATTACATTTACCGCATGCGATACTTATTGTTTGCATCGATCTTGATTGCCGGGACCGCGCTTGGCGCAAAGACAAGCCTTGCCGAAAACCCTGCAAAACCCGATTTCAAAAATTCTGAAGATTTTTCCATTGGTGACATAATTCTCGCCGCCGATGACGCTGATGCCGGGGATGACGATTCGGAGTCTGATGAGTCCGAAATCGAGGCAAAGGTCTCAAATGATCAGCTGGAGCCGTTATTTGCCCAGTTGAAATCGGAAAGCCGCGCGTCAAGCGCGAGCAGGATCGCCCGGCAAATTGTTGAAATCTGGAACGAGTCCGGTTCAGATTCGATCAATCTCCTGATGCAATGGGCATCAGAAGCGATGAACAAGAAGCAGTATACGGTCGCGCAGGATTTGCTCGCGCATGTGACCGTCCTGAAACCGGATTATGCCGAGGGTTGGAACCGGCGCGCCACGCTCTATTTCATGATGTCGGATTACGGAAGATCGCTTTCGGATATTGAGCAGACATTGCGGCTGGAACCCCGGCATTTTGGTGCGCTTTCGGGTCTCGCTGCAATCATGCAAAAGACCCGCAAGGAACAGCGTGCTCTTGATACCTGGTACCGGGTTCTGGAAATCTATCCCGCCAACCGGCAGGCTCAAAAAACGGTTATCGACCTGGAAGAGAAACTCTCCGGAGAGGGCATCTAGTCTACAATGTTCGGGCTGAAGCTTCTCTTTTGGCTGGCAATTATCCTGATTGCCGGATCAATCATAGCCACACAGATAATTGTTCGCAGCGTTGAGGCCAAATATCCCCCGATTGGTGATTTTGCGGTCATAGATGGCGTGCGGATGCATTATCTGGATATTCCCGCCGGACCTGACGCAGATCTTGAGCCAATGGTCTTCATCCATGGCGCAAGCGGCAATGCCCGTGATCTTTATGGCGCCTTTATCGATGAACTTGAGGGTCGAGCCCGTCTGATATTTGTCGACCGCCCCGGTGCAGGTTATTCCGAAACCGGTTCGGATGAGAGCGCACCGCTTGGACGTCAGGCGGAACTGATTGCCGGATTGATCGACCATCTCGACATCGACAAGGCAGTTGTTGTAGGGCATTCGCTGGGTGGTGCAATCGCCGCCGCGATTGGGGTTGATCACCCGGAAAAGGTGTCCGGCCTGGTATTTCTTGCGCCGGCAACCCATGTTTGGCCAGGTGGCGGTGTCACCTGGTATTACGATATTACAAACACGCCGGTTGTCGGGCGGGTGTTCAGCGAAACACTGGCAGCATCGGGAGGCAGGTTGGTGATGCGCACGGGCGTGAAGGGCGTGTTCAAACCCAACAAAGTGCCGTCGAAGTTCTTTGAAAGGGCGGCGACAGAGCTCGTGCTTCGGCCTCAGAATTTTCGATACAATGCCGCCGATGTAGGCAATTTATATGCGTTTGTGGAGGAAATATCTCCTCGATATGACGAAATATCAGCGCCTACCTTGATCATTGCTGGCGATCGGGACGATGTTGTCTCAACGGAAATTCACTCGGTGGCACTTAACAACGAAATTGCTGATTCGAAACTGGTAATCCTGCCGAATACTGGACATACACCCGCTTATACGTCGACCGACAGGATTGTGGAAGAAATTGAACTGCTCAACCAGAAGATCGGCTCAGATGATCAGGGGATGCGGGTAAGCGGTTGATCGCTGCGTGTTGTCACCAATATGGGAGGAGGTAGTCAGATAGCAGACATTCCATCGCTGGAGACAAACGCTATCCGCAACATGTTCGTTGAACCGGGGGTGCGCAAGGGAACGCCTGCGGTAATAATCAGGCGATCGCCCGGACTGGCATAATCCTCATTGACGGCAATCAGGCAGGCCCGGTCCACCATGTCATCCAGATCATTGGCGTCTTCGGTGACCACACAATGCAGCCCCCAGACCAATGCCAACCGTCTTGCGGTTCTTGCCACGGGCGACAGGGTCACGATTGGCCGGGCAGGGCGCTCTCTTGCTGCGCGAAGCCCTGTCGTGCCCGACGCTGTATAGCAAACGATCGCCGACAAGTTCAGTGTCTCGGCGATCTCGCGGGCGGCCAATGAGATTGCATCGGCGCCCGTGGATTCGGCGGAAGGCCGTTGCGCGGTCAGGATATCGCGATAGGTCGGGTCGCGTTCGACGTGCTCGGCAATCGAATTCATGGTGGCAACAGCCTCAACCGGATAGTTTCCCGCAGCAGATTCCGCCGACAACATGACGGCGTCTGCCCCCTCATAAACGGCTGTGGCAACATCGGACACTTCCGCTCGGGTCGGAACCGGAGCAGCTATCATCGATTCCAGCATTTGTGTGGCGACAACGACCGGTTTGCCAGCGCGCCGGCATTTGCGAGTAATCTGCTTTTGTATGCCGGGTACTGCTTCCAGCGGCATTTCAACACCCAGGTCGCCGCGGGCCACCATCACAGCATCCGACAGGTCGATAATTTCATCAAGGCGCTCGATTGCCTGGGGTTTTTCGATTTTCGCCAACACGCCGACCCGACCACGGGCAATTTTTCGAACTTCGGCCATGTCGTCGGGTCTTTGAACAAAAGATAGCGCGACCCAGTCGACTTCAGATTGCAATGCCTTCTCAAGATCGCCGCGATCCTTATCCGTCATTGCGCCTTGTTCGATCTCGGTGTCGGGTAAGCTCACGCCCTTTCGATCGGAGAGCTTGGTGCCTGCCGTGACTTCTGCAGTGACCGCATTTGGGGAGCATTCCAGTGCCTTCAATTGAACCCGACCGTCATCGATCAGGATACGATCACCGGGTGCAACGGCGCGAAGGATCTCCGGATGGGGCAGACAAATGCGAGACTCATCTCCCGGAGCGTCATTGTCGTCCAGCGTTATCTTGTGTCCGACTTCAACGTCAATCTTTCCCTTCTTGAAAGTTCCAAGGCGGTGTTTTGGTCCCTGCAGATCGGCCAAAATTCCGATAGGCCTGCTGTGTTCTGTTTCGACTTCGCGAATTATCTGTACCAGTTTGGCTAGGGTGTCATGGTCGGTATGGCTCATATTGATCCGGAAGACATCGGCTCCAGCTTCAAACAGTTTGGCTATCTTCTCTTTGGTGTTCGAAGCCGGCCCCAAGGTGGCCAAAATTTTAACCCTGCGATTACGACGCATTAATTCAACTTTCCATGTTTGCTTGCATAAAATTTGCTAGCGGGATGAACTTCCGGTCTGGCCCTGTTCGGTGAGTCGGACCATCCAACTTTCTTTCTTGCTTGTATCAATTTCGAAAAAACCGGTTTTCTGAAAACCGCGTGCAAAGCATTCCTCGACACCGTTGATTCTGAATTCACGGTCAGCAGTGCACATAAATATTTCTCCACGCCATTGGCCGCCCTTGTCGGCGTCCTCGGCATAAAGATAGTAGAATCGGCTATTGAGATCACCTTCGATCAGGGAAGTGCAGGTTTCGCCCGGTATCTGCCACCAACCTTCGGTCACCCACTTTCCACTTTCGCGGTAGCCAAGGGCGACGCCGACCAGGCTTGTGGTGTCGTTGCACAATCGAAAATCAGCCCTGGCCGATGATGGTTGGAAAACCAAAAAACAAATTACCGTCGCGCAGGCAATCAAGATTGCTGATCGGAAACTTGCAACAGTCATGCTAACGCTTGCTGTCATGAGCTCATTGTGCATTTGAATCAATGACGTGGCCGAATTACAGGTTCAAGGGCTGGTCGCTTTTTGGCCCAGCGATGAACGCAAGTCAACGTTGGGAAGCCGGTCAACGCAATGAATTACGATCCTGTGATTTGTGTGGCACGATTATTGTGACAATAAGAAGCACAATCAAAAAAATCACATTATGGATCCGGTCGTTTCCAGGCAGACGTTCCTGCTGCCGAAAAAGATGGTCGTAATTGGCATTGATCCGCTGAAACCATTGTGACAATAGCAGGTAACCCAATTGTCGAGATTTTACCACGCATGAATACGCCGCAGCTTACCGGTCAGAATTTTGCTCCTGTCGAGATGATCGACGGGGATTATTCCAAGGGACTTATTCTGGTTTGCGATCATGCAAGAAACTCGCTACCGCAAGAATATGGGCAGCTGGGTTTGGAGGCCGGGCAATTCGAACGGCATATTGCCTATGACATCGGCGCCCGCAGTTTGACGATGGGGTTGGCAAAGAGCCTTGGCGTTCCGGCGGTGATGTCGACATTCTCACGTCTTCTTATTGATCCCAATCGTGGCGAGGACGATCCGACCGTTATCATGGGCCTGTCTGACGGAGCGATAGTTCCCGGTAATTATCCCATGACCCAGACCGAGCGGCAAAGAAGGTTGGACCTGTATTATCGGCCCTATCACCGGGCGATTGATGCGGCAATCAATCAGGCAGCCGGCACGGGCGTGATTCCGGCAATCTTCTCGATCCACAGCTTTACCCAAATGTGGCGCGGCGTATACCGAATTTGGGATGTTGCCTTGCTGTGGGACAGCGATCCACGCTTTTCTGATCCGCTGCTTGACCACCTTCGGCGATCCGGCGATCTGGTTGTTGGTGAGAATGAGCCCTATGATGGTGCTCTGCGCAATGACACAATGTTCCGGCATTGTGTTGTCAGCGGGCTGGCGCATTCGCTGATCGAAATCCGGCAAGATCTGATCCGCGAAGATTCCGGTGTACAGGAATGGATAGATCGCCTGGCCCCGATGCTGGAAGAGATCAACAAGCTTGAAGACCTGCATGTGATACGCCACTTCGGTTCACGAACCGGTCCGGTGGAAACAACGAAAATTCCGATACCCTAGCCATTCGAATCGCATATTACTTATCTGGAGTAACAAAGATGGATGAAGAAACCCGTACGAAGCTCGAGGCAGCGGCATTTCGTAGACTGGTCAATCACCTGCGAGAGCGGACAGATGTCCAGAACATCGACATGATGAACCTGGCAGGCTTTTGCCGCAATTGTCTTTCGCGATGGTATCAAGAAGAAGCTGCAAAAGATGATATTGAGCTGTCGAAGGATGAATCCCGCGAGATAGTATATGGCATGCCTTATGAGGAATGGCGGGACCGCTATCAGCTTGAGGCGACAGCCGAACAAAAGGAAGCATTTTCAAAAGCCCAGAAGGGCCACTGAAATTCAAGTTCATTATACGGAGTAGAATATGGCCGAGTCGGCAATTGCGCGCGATCAACTGAAATCGATTGTGGAACGCATTGAGCGTTTAGAGGAAGAAAAAGCAGGAGTTGCCGAGGATATTCGGGAAGTCTATGGCGAGGCGAAGGCCAATGGGTTCGACGTCAAAATACTTCGTCAGGTCGTTCGATTGAGAAAACAGGATTTGACCGAGCGCCAGGAGCAGGATGCCGTTCGTGATCTGTATCTGCACGCGCTGGGAATGATTCCAGATCCGAGTGAAAACTCAAGCGCAAGCTAGATTGGTGTTGCAACCAATTACCGGGTGAAATTCCTGGACATGTCAGACCGAATTTGAGCAGAAATCCGGCCTGGCTGATATCGTGGACCGGTCTTTGCAAATCCAGCCATCAGATATTTTGTCTTGGTGTTCAGATAGTCCTGTTTTCCGTAAGTCGGAGCGCTCAAACTGCTTATCATCCCGATCGGAACTTCCGACGCCAGTGCCCACTTGCCGAGATATCCGCGCTGAGCTGTTTGCGGCATTGGAACTACAACAGATTCCGGCTTGGTAATCTCGGGACGCGTTGCCGCTGCAAT
The DNA here is from genome assembly GCA_028289365.1 of Salaquimonas sp. Lineage (GTDB taxonomy): Bacteria > Pseudomonadota > Alphaproteobacteria > Rhizobiales > Rhizobiaceae > BOKV01. The sequence goes on from JANQQM010000082.1 coordinate 15,555, forward strand.
AACCTGTCCCTTCTCTGCCTGGGCTGGCGGTACCGGGCGCGGTTCGGGTACGGCAAAATCTGCCCTGTAAAGCTCGTCATCCATCGGCTCCAACGCGGTAGGTTGGGCCGGCGTAACCTCTTTTTCCGTCTGAATCGCTGCCTCAATTTCCTGCCTGCTGTCGACAAGTGCTCTAATTGCCTGGCTTGCCGATGAATCGGTTTCGGTTGCAGCAAGGGCAAGTTGAAGGGTCTTGTTTGACGGGCCCTCAATCGTGGTCGTGCCGATCTGTGAATTATCCCGATCGATACCTGCAATTGCGCCGGTATATCCGTATTCCACGTTGTCGATGCCATTTCGGACTGTCGGCGGAGTCGCCGGAAGATCAGCGGCCGGTATTGGTCTTGCCAGTTTGGGGCCTGTTGTCGTCCGGCGCTCTGGTACTTCAACGATCAGGCTGTTCGCGGCGCCAACCGAGGCGCGCAGCTCTGTGCGGTTTGCATTTTCATCAATCAGTGCAACGACAGGCACGTCGTTTTGCGGTCGGGGGGCGCGAGTGCTTGGAATCGGGGTTATTTGCGGTTTGGCCAATGCCAGTTCAGGTTCGCGAGTTACAGGGGCAGCGGCAATTGGTGTGCCGGCTTGTGCGGGGGATGAAATCGCAAACAAGGAGGCTTGGGATTGATTTGGCGCAGGCTGTGTCGCCGGCACTATGACCGGTTGCGGATCGACTGATGCAAATCTTGCAGGCTCCACATTGGCAACCGCATTACGCCGCAGATTCTCGATCTCTCCTGGCGACAAGGCTGAGGCTTCGGTCGCCTGACTATTGGCACGGGCTGCTACTAGCAATTCGCGGGTTTCGGCAAGCAGGCGATCGGTTGGGCGGAGGCTAGGCCTTTTCGAGGGTACCGGCACTATACCGGAAAAGTCCTCGGTACTCTCAGGACCCAAGCTTGCCAATTGCAGTTCCGTACCGCCTTCGGACCCTGGACTTCTAGGAGCGAGTGCAGGAAGCGGCGGTGAATCCGGTCCTGATGTTTCGGGTTGGTTTGGTCCGGCTGCC
>JANQQM010000110.1 GCA_028289365.1 Salaquimonas sp.
ATGCCATCAGAATTACCTTTGACGACCTTCATGAAACCGGGATTTTTACCTGGAGTTTCCTGTTGGATCTCGGTGAGAATCTGGAAGGAAAAATCGCCGCTTATGAGCAGGAACTATCAGAAAGCGGACTTTCAAGGGACTGATCATCCAGGCGTTGCGTAATTCGCCCGCCAATCGGAGATGAAAGCCTCATGATTATAGGCCTCTCGGAATTCCTGCCTTTTCGAGACCCAGGAAAACCGAATCGAGTTCTCAACGACTTCAACGTCGTATTTTTTTAGTTCGGGTGCGATTGGAGCCCATCGCACAAGCTCCTTTGGCGAAAGTGAAAATGCGCTGTCATCTTCCGATTTGACGTTCCAGTCGGTCAAAGCCAGGCGATCACCAAATTTCTTCAGGATTTCCTCTGCATGCTGTTGGAGGACGTCTGCTTCAAATCGATCATACAAAGTTTTGGAAAATGCGTGTTTGGCAATAGCGATAGTCTCATCGCGATCGCCGGTTTTTGCATAAACCTGTGCCGACATCCACACGCCAAGATCCGACATGCAGGCGGCATAAACATGCCATTTGGCGATGTTCAGTGATTCGATAAATATGTCGTCCTGAAAGACTTTGGGGTATTTCATTCCCATTCGGGTCTTGATGTACTCATAGAGCTTCTTCTGACCGACAAAGGCGGCGCGTGTTGCAAGGAAGTCCTGGAATCTATCAACAGAATCAATAGGTTGAACTTTTTTGAAAACGCTAAAACGCTCAAAAAAATCCCGAATTGTCAGTTTCATGGCGCTCATCGAAGTTATCCACCATTAGACCATGGTTGCGTATTAATTAGCGCAATTTTGTGCAAATTTTCGCTCCTATGCGGCCTGTCGTTTGGCGGGCATGCTGTTTGCCTGCTTGCTTTAACGGCAGCGAATATCAACCGGATCGGAACTATACAAGATGGTTTCGATCTTATTTTCGGGGAGGAAATTGTGGCTAACAACACATCGGACTCCAGGGAACAACATTGGGTGAAGACCAGAAGCCTTACCATCGTGGTATTGATTCTATGGGCGCTCTTCGGCCTGATAATCCCTTGGAACGCCGGAGCACTAAACTCAATAAGCTTCATGGGCTTTCCTCTGGGCTACTATATGTGCGTCCAGGGATCTCTGATTGCTTTCGTTGTCCTGATCTGGGTTCAAAATTGGCGGCAGGATGCCATCGATGACGAATTCGGCGTTGGCGATTAGGGAGGTCTGACATGTCTGTAGATGATAAACCCAAGGGCGGTCGTTTCGTCGACAATCTTGGAAAAGTCTATGCAATGTACACGCTGGGCTTTCTCGCCTTCTTTGCCCTGATGGCGGTTCTAGAGCAGTTTGGTGCCGGAGCCCGTCTAATCGGGATTTTGTTCCTGCTGTTCACGATCGCGATCTATGCGATCATCGGTTATCTGTCACGCACGATGGAAGTCGATGCCTATTATGTTGCGGGCCGAGAGGTTCCGGCGCTGTATAACGGCATGGCTACCGCTGCGGACTGGATGTCCGGTGCCTCGTTCGTGGCGCTTGCAGGCGGTATCTATTTCGGCGGCTATCCGTATCTCGGATTTGTTGTCGGCTGGACCGGCGGTTACGTGCTCGTCAACTCTTTGATGGCGCCGTATCTGCGCAAGTTCGGATGTTATACGGTACCCGATTTCATCGGGACCCGTTATGGCGGCAACATGGCTCGGCTTTGCGCGGTTATCGTTCTCGTTGTTGCGTCGTTCACCTATGTGACGGCACAGATCAACGCGACGGGAACCATCGCATCGCGTGCGCTTGGAATTCCGTTTGAACTTGGCGTTTGGCTTGGCCTTTTGGGCATCTTCGTATGTTCAATGCTTGGTGGCATGCGCGGTGTGACCTGGACCCAGGTGGCTCAGTATATCGTGCTTATCATTGCCTATCTGGTGCCGGTTATCTGGATGTCCAATGCACAGGGCTTCGGGATAATCCCGCATTTCAGCTATGGTGATGCGGTCACCCGGATCGGGGAACTGGAGACACAGATCGGTCTAGCACCAGCTGTGGAATCGGTACCCGGCCTACGTACGCTGACAACGCCGCATAATGATCCGCAAGGCGGATTGGAAGCCTGGAAGATGGTCACTCTGGCAATTGCGATGATGACCGGTACGGCATCCTTGCCTCACATCCTGATGCGTTACTTCACGACGCCATCGGTACGGGCGGCGAGAAAGTCGGTCGGTTGGTCGCTGTTCTTCATCTTCCTCCTGTACTTCACAGCACCGGCACTTGCCACGCTGACGAAGCTGCAGTTGCTTGATCCTACATTGCCGACGGCAATTATGGGCAAGGCAATCGAGGATGTGCAGAACCTGGAGTGGATCAAGAACTGGTCTGCTGTGAATATGGTCGCAATCGTTGATTCAAGCGGTGATGGCATCCTGCAGCTGAACGAGTTCTTCATGAGGCCTGACATCGTTGTTCTGGCAACGCCGGAAATTGCGGGTCTGCCTTATGTGATCTCCGGACTGGTTGCAGCCGGTGGCCTTGCCGCGGCAATGTCAACCGCTGATGGTCTGCTGTTGGCGATCGCCAATGCGTTGTCCCACGACCTGTACTACAGCATCATCGATCCTAAGGCCGATACACGGACCCGCCTCATCGTGGCCCGCGTATTGCTCATCGTGATCGGTGCAGCGGCAGCTGGTGTTGCCACGCTGAAACTGACAGGGATCCTTGGGGCTGTGGCCTGGGCATTCTGCTTTGCCAATTCCGGTCTATTCTTCCCGCTCGTCCTCGGCGTGTGGTGGAAACGGGCCAATGCGGCAGGTGCAGTTGCCGGTATGATTGTCGGGTTCGCAGTTGGTAGTTGGTATCTCTACATGGTCTATGCCGGTGGCATGACACCATGGTTCGGTATCGACCATCTGCGCTTCGGCATCATCGGTATGCCGGCCAGCTTGATTGCCATGATCGTGGTTTCCTTGATGACGCCTGCGCCAAGCAAGGAAATCCAGGATATGGTCGACGAGACCCGGATTCCATCCGGTGCGACGATCCTTGGCAAAACCCACTAAGGATATTAATCCATACAAGATTGGAGGGCGGGACAAGTTCCCGCCCTTCCTGTATATGCGGTTGATATGATTATTTATCATCTGGTGAAATTACGGCACCGAGTATCTCAATAGGTCGATCATGCAGGAAACACTGTCCATCTTTCCGATCTGGGTTCTGGTAATCGATTATGTGCTGGGCATGATCATGTGGACCCTGATTGGCCGGGTTGCGATGAACATCTTCATGCCGGTCGACAGTGACTTCTTTTTCATGCGATTTTTCGTCAAAAGCACGGATCCATTGATCCGTCTGTTCAAACCGATAACGCCGGCATTCATTGCTGATCCGCTTGTGCCGCTCTACGTCGCCTGGTTCTTTTACATGTTCCGGTTTTATGTCATGCCGTGGCTGCTCGGATATTCGGTGATGGGCATGTTGTCCTTCCCGCTCGAGAGCGACATTGCTGCGGCCCTGTATGAGTTCACCAAGGGTTTCGGTAACTAGAACCGAAGCAGTTCCGGCAACCCGTGTCTTGCCGGATATCCAAATTAGTGGTCTGTAAAGCCCATGACACTTTCGATCATGTTTCAGGGGACGGGGTCCGATGTCGGCAAGACGGTGCTGGTCGCCGGGCTGTGCCGTGCGCTCACAAACCGTGGCATGAAAGTACGTCCCTTCAAACCGCAAAACATGTCGAACAATGCTGCCGTCGCTGATGCCGACAACGAGGTCGGCGAGATTGGCAGGGCGCAATGGCTGCAGGCACTGGCGTGCCGGGTGCCACCTTCTATCCACATGAATCCTATCCTGTTGAAACCGCAGTCTGAGAACGGAAGCCAGGTTGTCGTACATGGCAAAGTGCATTCGACCGCCAAGGCACGGGACTATCAGGCACTGAAGCCACAATTGTTGAATGCAGTCATGGTGAGCTACGAGAAGCTCGCGACCGACAGTGAAGTTGTACTGGTAGAAGGCGCAGGCTCCCCGGCAGAGATAAATTTGCGTGCTGGGGATATCGCAAATATGGGGTTTGCCCAGCGCGCCGAAGTCCCGGTGATATTGGTGGGCGACATTGACCGCGGTGGTGTGATTGCCTCCATTGTCGGTACGCATACAATATTGCCGGACTATGACAGGGCGCTGATCAAGTGCTTCTTGATCAACAAGTTTCGCGGTGACGTCAGTCTCTTTGACGAAGGCCTTGCCGAAATAACCCGCTTTACGGGTTGGAAATCCTTGGGGGTGCTGCCGTTTCTGGACGTGGTTCGCAAACTTCCGCCTGAAGATTCGGTTATCCTGGACAGAATGGTTTCCCAGAACTCCGATTCTGTGGTGCGAATTGCTGTTCCCGCACTGCCCAGGATTGCGAATTTTGATGATCTGGACCCGCTCATCGCAGAACCGGGTGTTGAGGTTATTTTCGTTAAACCAGGCAGTAAATGGCCAACGCCAGCCGAGCTTGTGATCCTTCCTGGATCCAAGGCCACAATATCGGATATGCGATTTCTGGAAGAACAGGGATGGGATATTGCGATCAAGGAACATGCGAAGAATGGGGGGCGTGTGATCGGCATTTGCGGCGGCTACCAGATGCTGGGTCACAAAATCAGCGACCCTGCCGGTATCGAGGGTTCGGTCCGCGAGATCGCCGGGCTGGGCCTGCTCGATATTGAAACCGTGCTTGAAAGCGAGAAGGTTGTCCGGAATTCGATGGCAGTTTCGCTTCCGGACGAAATTCCGCTCGACGGATATGAAATCCATCTTGGCAGAACCGAAGGTCCGGATTGTGATCGTCCGGTTATATCGCTTAACGGACGAGCGGATGGCGCTTCCAGCCCGGATCGACGGGTGTCAGGCTGCTATCTGCACGGCTTATTCGGCTCCGACGAATATCGAAACCTGTTGCTGCGTCAGTTGGGGGCAGAAGACGGATCTGTATCCTATCGCCTTGAACTGGAAAATGCGCTTGATCAGCTTGGCGAGGCGATTGAACACCATCTTGATGTGGATGAAATGCTCCAAATTGCGAAGATCGGTGCACAGAGTCGCGCAAAAGCATGAAATTGCCGTATTTTCGTTGACGCGAATTCCGCTTTACCGCTACACCTGAATTTACATAAGGTTCCCGATCAAGGTCCAAGACCTCGGGATTAAAAGGGAACAGGGCGAACTGACCCATACAGGGAGTTTCGAACCTGGCCGACCCCGCGACTGTATTGCGGCGAGGAATGCCTCATGACCACTGACAGCATCTGTCGGGAAGGGGGGCATCAACCGATTGAGCCGTGAGCCAGGAGACCTGCCTGATGTAGCGCAGTGCAACTGAATCTGCATTGCCGGATATAAATCAGAGCTACACGGAGGTTGTCATGCTCGCTACAAATCGTTCCGATCTCACGCTGCTGGAGACAGGCAAGCTTGTGCCTACAGCAATTTTTGCTGCCTTGTTTGGATCCATGCTGCTTTATTTTGTGGCCTTTGCCCATTCCGACATTTTGCACAATGCTGCGCATGACGTGCGTCATGCGATTGTTGCTCCCTGTCATTGAGGTAATGCCATGCTTATCAGAGTTTTGCTCGCCGCGATTTTCGCGGGGGTGATTGCCGGCGCTTTTGCCAGTGCTGCGCAATCCTATCGTGTCATTCCTTTAATTCTTCAAGCTGAGACCTATGAAACCGGCGGTCACTCGCACGGATTCGAAGGTCATTCCCATGGGGATGCCGGTCATGCCCATGGTAGTGAAGGTGCCGAAGTTGGAGAAGAAGCCGAAGCCTGGGGGCCTGGTGACGGTTTCGAGCGAACCTTTTACTCCGTCATTTCCAATTTGCTGGTTGGTGTCGCGTTCTCGATGATCCTGACAGCTGGCATCCTGATCGCGCGGCAGAAAATCTCGTTCAAGTCGGGGCTTGTCTGGGGTGTTTGTGGTTTTGTTGTCTTTGTCCTGGCGCCCAATCTCGGTTTGCCGCCGGAACTCCCCGGCATGGTGGCGGGTGACTTGCAGGCCCGGCAGTGGTGGTGGCTTGCTACCGTCATATGCACTGCAGGCGGGCTTTGGCTGTTTGCCTTCAAGTCAGGGATCGGATGGATGGTTGCAGGCCTGGTCCTGATCGTGGCACCGCATATCTACGGCGCGCCACAACCGGACACGATCGAAAGTGCGGTTCCGGCCAATCTGGCAGCCGAATTTGCAACCGCGACCATGGTCGCTTCCGCCTTGTTCTGGCTGGTACTTGGCGGTTCGCTTGGGTGGTTGCTTGCGCGCCAAGCGCAACAGCAGTCCGAAACCGAGCAAGCCTGACATGGGCAAGAAATTGCCGGGCGTCACCCTTGTGCTGGGTGGTGCCCGGTCCGGTAAAAGCAGATTTGCCGAGAACCTTGTCGAAACGAGTGGGCTGAAGCCGGTTTATGTCGCGACTGCCCAGGCGTTTGATGCGGAGATGAAAGACCGGATCGAGCGCCACCGCGCGAGACGAGGCAATGATTGGGAAACGGTCGAGGCGCCAATCGACTTGCCGGACGCCCTCAGGGCCTGTTCGAGCGGAGACAGGGTCGTTTTGGTTGATTGCCTGACCTTGTGGCTGTCGAACCTGATGATGAAAGTGGCGGACCTGGACGCAGAGGGAACGCGGCTAGTTGAGGTGCTGAGCGACCTGGCCGGGCCGGTGGTGCTGGTCTCAAACGAGGTCGGGATGAGCATCGTGCCCGAGAACAGGATGGCTCGAGAATTTCGGGACCATGCAGGAGAGCTCAACCAGAATGTCGCCGCCGTCGCCTCTGACGTTTTCCTGATTGCCGCCGGCTTGCCGATGAAACTGAAATGAACCGAATGATCGGAACTCAATATGCAAAGTGAAACCAGTTCTAAGATTCCCGCAACGATTGTCACCGGCTTTCTGGGGGCGGGAAAGACAACTTTGATCCGAAATCTTCTGAATTCGGCAAATGGCCGGAAAATTGCGCTGATCGTCAATGAATTTGGTGATCTGGGCGTTGATGGGGATCTGCTAAAGGGCTGCGGCGTTGAGACCTGCTCGGAAGAAGATGTCGTCGAGCTTACCAATGGCTGCATTTGTTGCACTGTTGCGGATGATTTCATCCCGACCATGGAAATGCTGATTGGCCGGGATCGGGATATTGATCATATCGTTATCGAAACTTCGGGTCTTGCCCTACCGCAACCGCTGGTGAATGCCTTCAACTGGCCGGAGATCCGGGAGCGTGTCACGGTGGATGGGGTCGTCACTGTGGTGGACAGCGCTGCTGTGGCGGATGGGCGATTTGCGCATGATGAGGACGCGGTCGCCCGCCAAAGAGTGGCCGATGACGCGCTGGACCATGACAGTCCGCTTGAGGAGTTGTTCGAGGATCAGCTTGGCTGCGCCGACATGATCATCCTGAACAAATCCGATCTCGTCAGTGATATTGCGATTTCCCGGATCGAGCAGGATGTTGGCGGTCAGGTCGCAAGGCCGGTGAAGCTGGTTCGTGCAGCCAATGGAAATTTGCCAGTAGAAGTCCTGCTTGGGCTCGAAAGTGCGACTGAAAATGAAGTTGCCAATCGAAAGTCGCATCACGAGCTGCATCATGAAAACGGGCATGACCACGACCATGATCATGACGAGTTTGAGAGTTTCGTCGTTGAAGTTGGCGCGGTTGAAAATCCGACACAGTTCATGGAAGCGCTCAAGGCAATTATCGAGGAACATGACGTCTTGCGTCTGAAAGGCTTTGCGAATGTAAGCGGCAAGCCAATGCGTTTGTTGATCCAGGCAGTCGGTGGGCGGATCGATCAGTATTACGATCGTGAATGGGAGAGCGAATCGGAACGCAAGACACAATTGGTCGTCATTGGTTTGGCAGGTCTGGATCGAGGCAGGATTGAATCGCAGTTACTGTCGGCGGCTGCGTGACTACGGGCGCGGAAATTGAATAATGCATCTGTTGCTGGCTCAGAAGGGTGCGATTAACGAAGGCGATGAGGCGGTCGATCTCGGCCAAACTCCCGGTGATATCGTCTTTCTTTCTGCTGCAGATACGGAGCTGGTGAGCCTTGCCGTTGCCAATCGCGGATTTGCCAAAGATTCATCGTCGCTTCGATTGGCGAATTTGCAGCAGCTTTCGCATCCGATGTCGGTTGATCAATATGTCGAGCGGACGCTTTCCGGTGCCAGGCTGATTGTAATCAGGCTGTTGGGCGGCAAGAGCTACTGGCCCTATGGGCTTGAGAGGATATATGCCCTGGCTCAGCGCAGGGGCATCAAGCTGGTGGTCATTCCGGGAGACGACAAGCCGGATCCACTTCTCTTGGAATATTGCACGATCGGTCATGACCAACAGGCACGGATGCATGCCTACCTGGTCGAGGGCGGGCCGGAAAACGCAACCAATTTTCTGCGCTACTGCCATAATCTTCTGGGACAAGAAGCGGAACCTGCAGAGCCCGCTCCCCTGATCAGGGCAGGCCTGTGGTATCCCGAGTTAGACGTTTGTTCGCTGGAAGGAATACGCGCCAACTGGCAGCCGGATAAGCCAGTAGTTGGTATCTGTTTCTATCGTGCATTGGTTCAGTCGGGAGGATTTGAACCGATCAAACAGTTGGTACACAGCCTGTCTGACCGCGGATTGAATGCCTTGCCGGTCTTTGTGAGCAGCCTTAAGGACCCGGTATCCATTGAGACACTGCGGCAGATTTTCAGTGATGCCAGTCCTGATGTTGTCATCAACTTGACCGGATTTGCGGTGTCCTCTCCGACCGGCAAGACAAGCGGTACAGTGCTCGACGAAAATAGCGCCATTGTCCTCCAGGCAGTCTTGACCGGTGGGTCGCACGAAGCCTGGGAGACTTCCTCCCAAGGTCTTTCTGCCCGTGACTTGGCCATGAATGTTGCGTTGCCGGAAGTTGATGGCCGGATCCTGGCGCGGGCCATCGCGTTCAAACATGCCGGGCAATATGATGAGGCGGTTCAGGCCAATATCGTTGTCCATAATCCGGACCGGGAACGAACCGAATTTGTCTGTGATCTGGCGGCGAACTGGGTCGGATTGCGGCTCAAGGAACCGAACGACCGGCGGGTGGGGATCGTGCTGGCGAACTATCCAAACCGGGACGGCCGAATTGGGAACGGGGTGGGTCTCGATACGCCGGCGGGTACGATCAATGTGTTACGCGCAATGAAAAATGCGGGATATGAAACTGGCGATATTCCGCAGGATGGTGACACGCTGGTCCGTCAATTGCTGGATGGACCCACCAATGCAGGATTATCCGGGCGCAAGTCAGGTCAAACATTAGGCATTGAAGAATATCTGCAATTTTTCAGAGGTTTACCGGTCGAAGTCCAGAATCAGATTCAACAGCGCTGGGGCGAGCCTAGCGATGATCAATTTTTTGACGAAGCGCAAAATTGTTTTGCGCTGCCGGTGATAAAAAACGGAAATGTCGCGATCGGGATTCAACCTGCGCGCGGGTACAACATCGATCCGAAGCAGAGTTACCACTCGCCTGATCTGGTGCCGCCGCATGGCTATCTGGCCTTTTACTGCTGGCTCAGAAACAGCTTTGGTGCGGATGCAGTCGTGAATATGGGAAAGCATGGAAATCTGGAATGGCTGCCGGGAAAGGCGCTCGCACTTTCGCGTGAGTGTTTCCCCGATGCCGTGTTTGGTCCGGTTCCAAATCTCTATCCATTTATCGTCAATGATCCTGGCGAGGGGACCCAAGCCAAGCGGCGGACGGCAGCGGTCATTATCGACCATCTGACGCCACCACTGACCCGCGCGGAGAGCTACGGTGCCTTGCGCGACCTGGAGGCACTGGTCGATGAATATTATGAGGCCAGCGGGAATGACCCGCGCCGGTTGAAGCTGCTGGGCAGGCAAATTTTTGACCTGATCAGCGATATTGGTCTCGACGCCGATGCCGGGATATCGGACGGGGATAGCGAGGACGAGAAGCTTACAAAGGTCGATGCCTATCTCTGTGACCTGAAGGAACTGCAAATTCGTGACGGGCTCCACGTTTTTGGAGAGGCGCCAAAGAACAGGTTGCTGCATGATCTCGCCGCTGCGCTTGTCCGTGTGCCACGCTCGGAAGGGATTGACGGGGACAATAGTCTTCAGCGGGCGATTGCCAGCGATCTGAAATTGGATTTCGATCCGCTCGATTGCTCGATGAGCGATCCATGGACTTCTGCAAAGCCAGACCTCCTCGCAGGTATTTGTGATGACCCCTGGCGCACATATGGCGATGCCGTGGAACGGATCGAACTGCTAGCGTCGGCGCTGATCAGCGGCGAGCGGAAACTTTCCGACGGATGGGAGGCCACCCGGCTGGTCCTTGAGCAGGTACATGATCACATTATTCCCTCCATACAGGCCTGTGGGAAGCGGGAGCTCGCCGGTATATTACGCGGGATGGATGGCCGGTTCGTTGCACCCGGTCCCTCCGGTGCGCCGACGAGGGGCAGGTTGGACGTGCTTCCGACCGGGCGCAATTTTTACTCGGTCGACAGCCGTTCAATTCCCACGCCGGCAGCCTGGGAGCTGGGCAAGAAGTCTGCTGAACTCCTGATCACGCGGTATCGTCAGGATGAGGGCGATTGGCCGAAATCATTCGGGCTTTCGGCCTGGGGAACATCAAACATGCGAACCGGGGGCGACGATATTGCCCAGGCGCTTGCCCTGATCGGTGCAAAACCGATCTGGGAACACGCTTCGCGGCGGGTGACCGGTTACGAGATCATCACGTTAGCGGAATTGGGGCGTCCTCGTGTCGATGTAACCTTACGAATTTCCGGGTTTTTCCGGGATGCGTTTCCGAGCCAGATTGAATTGTTTGACAAGGCGGTACGGGCGATAGGCGCATTGGAAGAAGAGGCTCGCAACAATCCAATCGCTGATCGAATGCGCGCTGAAACGGCTGAGCTTATGTTAGACGGCATTAATGAAGCGGTTGCCAGCAAGCGGGCAGGCTATCGGGTATTTGGTTCCAAGCCGGGCGCCTATGGTGCCGGGCTGCAGGCGCTAATCGACGAAAAAGGGTGGAATGAAACCGGTGATCTGGCCGAAGCCTATCTAGCCTGGGGAAGTTATGCTTATGGCGCGAATGCGGAGGGCGTGCCCGAACGGGAAGGTCTTGTCCGCAAGCTCGAAAACATCGAGGCAGTAATCCACAATCAGGACAATCGCGAGCATGACCTGCTCGATTCTGATGATTATTACCAATTCGAAGGCGGCATGACGGCTGCGGTGCAGCATGTTTCCGGGGTGAGGCCGAAGGTTTATCACAATGATCATTCGCGGCCTGAACGTCCCGTCGTGCGGGCCCTGGAAGAAGAAATCGCCCGTGTGGTCAGGGGCCGGGCGGCCAATCCGAAATGGATCGCAGGCGTGATGCGGCATGGATACAAAGGTGGTTTCGAAATGGCTGCCACGCTGGATTATCTTTTTGCCTTTGCGGCCACGACCGGCGCTGTCCGGGACCATCACTTTGCGCTTGTACACGACGCTTGGCTAGCAGATGCCGAGGTGCTGGCGTTTCTGCAGAAGCATAATCCCGACGCATTAAGGGAAATGGCCGATCGGTTTCTGGAGGCGCAGGAACGGGGGCTGTGGACAGCGCGATCGAATTCCGCGAAGTTTGAACTTGAAACCCTTGCCAATACTCAATGAACAGGCGGCAAAATGGCTGAAAAATCCGACAAGCTGAAAAACATGAGCGAAGAAGAGCTCAATGCCCGACATGCCGAAAAGATGAAAAAGAAGAAGGCGGCTCGCGACAAGATCATCGCAACCAAGACGATCGAGAAGGGGCTGGTGATTGTCCATACCGGCAAGGGCAAGGGCAAGTCGACGGCAGCTTTCGGCATGGTGTTCCGGGCAATCGGTAATGGGATGCGGGTCGGGGTCGTGCAGTTCGTCAAAGGCAAGTGGGGGACCGGAGAACGCAAGGTGCTGGAAGCCTTCCCCAACCAGGTGGAAATGGCGACCATGGGAGAGGGGTTTACCTGGGAGACCCAGGACCGCCAGCGTGATATCGATGCCGCTCAGGCAGCTTGGGAAAAGGCAAAAACCATGATCATGGACGAGACCATCGACATGGTTCTGTGTGATGAGCTCAACATTGTGCTTCGCTATGACTACCTGCCAGTTGATGAAATCCTGGAGGTACTCCGCCAGAAACCCGAAATGAAGCATGTGATCATTACCGGCCGGAATGCCAAGGATGAGATTATGGAATTCGCAGACCTTGTGACCGAGATGGAAGTCGTCAAACATCCATTCCGTTCGGGCGTAAAGGCGCAGGTCGGGATCGAATACTGAAGTTGAAAATAAATGCTTGTTGTCCAACTTTGATTTTATTGCATTGAAATGTGAGCTTGATTCAAGCATTGTCCGCCCAGAAACCGAATAAAACAAAGTGATTCAAGAATATGCCCTAACGGGTTGTAGTTTGAATCAAAATTTGGCTCTTGCCGCGCGTGGATGCGGCGTGGATTTGGGCGCGGGACAAATTGCAATGACCAACAAGTTGATGAAATCGCTGCGTGAGTTTGTGGAAGGCAATCGATCCGTTCGCAAGGTTGCTGATGATATTCAGTTGACCAGCGAATTGATCCTGCTTGTCCGGATGATGTTTGCCGACGGCGAATTGAGGCCTGAGGAGATCGGCAATTTCAAACGGATCTGCACGACTGCCTTTGATATTCCAGAAGAGGATGTTCCGCAGGTTCTGCAATATCTCAAGGATTATGGCTACGAGACGACGGCGGCAGACGCGGCGCAGATGTTTGAAGATCTGGACCTGGAGCGGAAGCGGGCCCTGCTTGTCCACATGCTTTCTATCGCAAAATCAGACAATGATCTGGACATTGACGAGGTCAATCTGATTCGTCACACGGCCGACACTCTGGGCCTGTCGCCCGATGATATTCGGCAGGCGCGGGAAGCGTAGAGCACCTAGATTCAAGGCGGGCCTGTTCGATTTCGAATTATTGCGGGATCACGCTGTTTTTTTGATTTGACGATGTGTTGCGCCACGTCTAGTTTCGGGCGATTGACGGTGCCTCGTTCCAGTTGTGGACAAGGGGCTGAAACCGATTTCGGTGCGGCGGACCCAAACAGGGCGCCAAGTCCGAAGCTGTCCAATGCAGATCGATTCCGTGTTTTATTGTTTGCGGAACAAGATTGATCATTGAATCCGGTTTTTGGCTGTTCCGTCATCAGGGACGCAAATTTTAAACCGGAGATTTTCATGACAAAATGCATTTCAATCCTTGCTGCAATTGCTGCTTTGTTCAGCATGCATGCATCCGCGCATGCGCATCTCGGTCATCTCGGTGAACTTGCCGGCCATTCGCATTGGATCGGTGTCGGCGCAGTGGCAGCAGCGGCAGCGATCGCTGTGCTCGTGGCGCGGCCTCGCAAGGAGGGGTCGACCGAGGAGGCAGAGATCAGTGACGATCCCGAAATCGAAACCGAAGAAGAACCGGCAAGCTGATGGCTGAAGGCTTTTCACTCCCCCCAAATACCGGGATCATGATTTGTGGCCATGGAAGCCGCAATCAAAATGCTGCGCGGGAATTTTCAAAACTTGCCAAAGCAATGCGGAAGCGGTTTCCTGATGTCCCAGTCGAATATGGCTATCTGGAATTCTGCAATCCGGTAATACATTCCGGCCTTGATGCCCTCCGAGACAAAGGCGTGAAACACATTCTGGCCGTGCCGGGCATGCTGTTTGCCGCCGGACATGCGAAGAACGATATTCCGTCCGTGCTGAATAGCTGGGCTGCCGCAAATCCGGATGTCGAGGTCAGCTATGGTAGGGAGCTTGGCGTCGATCTAAAGATGATCCGGGCGGCGGGCGAGCGGATTGAAGAGGCCTTGAAAAAGGCAGACGACACGGTGCCACTTTCTGAGACCATGCTGGTCGTTGTCGGTCGGGGTTCGTCCGACCCAGATGCGAATTCGAATGTGACCAAGATTACGCGGATGCTGTGGGAGGGCATGGGATTTGGCTGGGCCGAAACTGCCTATTCCGGTGTGACGTTCCCGCTGGTCGAACCGGCTCTCGACCACATCTCCAGGCTGGGATACCGCCGTGTCATTGTGTTTCCCTATTTCCTGTTCACCGGCGTATTGGTGAAGCGGATTTACAGTGGTGTTGATGCGGTAGCGGGTCGCAAAAAGGATATCGAATTCATCAAGGCCGGATATCTGAATGACCATAGACTGGTGCTTGATACGCTTGCCGACCGGGTAGGCGAGATCCTCGATGGCAAGGCGTTGATGAACTGCCAGATGTGCAAATATCGCGAGCAGGTGCTTGGGTTCGAAGCAGATGTAGGCGCAGCACAGGAAAGCCATCATCACCATGTTGAAGGTGTGGGTGGGGCGCCGGAAAACTGTCCCTGCAATGGCGATTGTGACGGTTCGTGCCGGGATGAGGCCTTTTGTAAAAAACATGGCCTGGAATGGACACCGGTACACAGCCATTCCTCACCCGGCTCGCTGGAGCCTGTAGGTCATAGCCATCATGAGTATGAGCATGAGCGTGAGCATGAACATGGCCATGATCACCACCACCATCACCATGCGCCCTATCCGCATGCCGACCATCCGCTGGGTCCGAAGACCCTGGAGAAGGGCAAATCCTGATGGCGCAGTTGGCCTATATCCGCGATCCGGAGGCAATCTATGAACAGTCGTTTGCTGCGATCGATTCACTGCCGGAATTGCAGGGATTTGATAGCGCCATACGCCCGGTAGCAATCCGGATGGTCCATGCCTGCGGTATGCCGGATATCGTTTCAGATCTGCGCTGGTCTGATGGTTTTCAACAGGTTGGCCAGGATGCCTTGGCGCGAGGCGCGGAGATTTTCTGCGATGTGGAATCGCTGGGCAGCACAATCATGAGACGCCTGTTGCCCGAGGAAACAAACATTCGCTGTGACATCAACTCATCGGAATGTCAGGCGCTCGCCAGCGAAGAAAACTGTACCCGCGCGGCAGCACAGGTGGATCTTTGGGGTGATGAGATAGCCGGTGCGATTGTCGTCATCGGTAATGCTCCGACTACCCTGTTTCGTATCCTGGAAAACATCGACAATGGTGGCGCAAGGCCGGCGCTGATCCTCGGGTTTCCGGTGGGTTTCGTCGGTGCGGCGGAATCGAAGGCCGAACTTGCGGCCGATCCAAGGAGCGTTCCGTACATCACATTGATGGGTCGACGCGGTGGCACTGCGATTGCGGCCGCTTGCATGAATGCGATCGCCGCAGGACTGGCGAGATGAGCGATGTCTGGTTGCATGTGATTGGTATAGGAGAGGATGGTCTTGACGGCCTTAGTACCGAGGCGCAGAAACTGGTGGAGACTGCCGAGGTGATTGTCGGTGGCGACCGGCATCACAAGCTGGCAATGAACCCTGAGGCTGAACGGGTCGCCTGGCCTTCGCCATTTGATGCAATGATCGAGACGATCAAGGGTTTTAGTGACAAACGGATCGTTGTTCTTGTTACAGGTGACCCGCTCTGGTTTTCGGTTGGCGCAAGATTGACCAAGGCGATAGACCGAAGCGAAATCAAGTTTCACCCCCAGCTCTCCTCGTTTCAGTGGGCTTCTTGCAGGCTTGGCTGGTCCCTGGCTGATGTCGAGACCGTGACTATTCACGGACGACCGGCAGAACAGATATTGCCGTTAATTGCACCGGGTGCCCGATTGCTGATCCTGACCAAGGACAAGACGTCTCCGGGAACAGTGGCCCAAATGCTGCGCGAGCGCGGCTATGGGCAATCAAGGATGATTGTACTGTCTGCCCTGGGTGGTCCGGACGAACAGCAGTTTGAAGGAACAGCGCAAGACTGGAATATCGAAGTTCCGGATTTTCACGTGCTAGCGGTGTCGTGTGTCGCAGGCGAGAGTGCGCGGGTATTACCGCGAACCGGATTGCCGGATGACGTCTTTGTTCATGACGGGAAGATGACCAAACAGGCTATCCGTGCATTGACATTGGCAAAGCTTGCGCCGGTGCGAGGCGGTATGTTGTGGGACATTGGCTGCGGTTGCGGTTCGGTCGCCATCGAGTGGATGCGCGGCGCCGCTGAAGCGCGGGCGATTGGCCTTGAGCCTAATGCGGATCGTCGAGAAATGGCGACTGAAAATGCTTTGACTCTGGGTGCGCCGGCATTGCAGCTGATCGATGCCCGCGCACCGGAGGGGATGAGTGACTTGCCAGATCCTGATGCGATTTTCATCGGTGGCGGTTTGACAATGGAAGTCGCGGATAAATGCCTCGCCGCCCTCAAGCCATTTGGCAGGTTGGTTGCCAATGCCGTGACGCTGGAAAGCGAGGCTTTGCTGTGCGAATTACACCGCAAACATGGTGGAGAACTGGTCCGAATATCGGCAAGTGCAGCCGAGCCTGTGGGCGCCTATAGAGGATGGCGTACTGCCATGCCGGTGACACAATGGAGCATGGCAAAAGGGGGTGCCGCATGACCGGCAAGATCTATGCGCTTGGCGTCGGGCCCGGCGACAAGGAACTGATTACGCTGAAGGCGCACAGGATACTTGGTACGGTTGGAATAATTGTCTATCCGGCGCCGGATACCGGACCCAGTTTCGCGAGATCGATTGTCGACGACTACATAAAGAACTGGCAGATCGAGATCCCGATTGTCATTCCGATGCGCCTGGAGCGATTTCCAGCGCGTGAAATCTATGACAAGGCTGCAGTCGATATCGCCGCGCATCTGCAGGCAGATCGTGACGTGGCGGTACTGTGCGAGGGCGATCCGTTTTTCTACGGTTCTTTCATGTACTTGTTCGAGCGCTTGGAAGGTATGTATGAGATCGAGGTTGTTCCTGGGGTTTCCTCATTAATGGCATGTGCTGCTGCCTTACGCCGTCCGCTGGCGGCGCGCAATGACGCGCTGACGGTCATACCGGCGCCGATGCACAACCGGCAGATCCTGGAATTGCTGGAGCGCAGTGATGCTGCCGCAATCATGAAGATCGGGCGCCATTTTGTCCGCATGCGGGAGTTGATAAAGCAGGCCGGATTGATGCAGGCAGCCGGATATCTGGAGCGCGTGGGGCTTGAAAATCAGCGGATCATGCCGTTAAGCGAAGTCGAAGAGGATAGTGCTCCGTATTTTTCCATGATTTTGATCTACAAGGGCGCTGAGGGCTGGATACAGGACTGTGAAATGCCGACGCAATCGGGACTTTCGGCATGAGCAAGCCGTCTGTAATCATCCTTTCGCCTTCCGATCTCGGTCTGGCCGAAAAGATTGCTGCTGCAATCAACGGCAAGGTCGAAGCCTATGCAAAGCGCATTGAGCAGGCTGAGAACCAGTTTGCCGATCCGAAACAGCATCTTCAGCAGCTATTCCTGGCTGGCACGCCGATCATTGCCATCATGGCGACGGGTGCGGTCATGCGATTGCTTGCGCCAGTGTTGGATGACAAGAAAAACGAGCCGCCTGTTCTGGTGGTTGCCAGTGATGGTTCTTGCGTCGTGCCGCTACTGGGCGGGCATCATGGTGCCAATAATCTTGCGCGCAGCATTGCGGAAGCAATCGACGGGGATGCTGCCATTACAACATCAGGTGATTTGAAGTTCGGCGTGGCACTAGACGCTCCGCCTGCCGGCTACGCTTTGGCCAATCACGATGCCGCGAAGGAATTGATGGCGAAATTGCTGTCGGGTGAGGCGGCACGTCTGGATGGAGAGGCGGAGTGGCTGTCGTCATCTCAGATCCCGTTCTCGCCAAATGGGGAAGTTGCTCTCCGGATTACCGATCAGCAATCTGCGCCTGGGACGGAGGAGCTTGTTTATCATCCAGCAAATCTTGTTCTGGGCATGGGATGCGAGCGAGGTGCCGATCCGCACGAAGCGATTGATCTTGCAGAGCGAGTAATCGCAGATAGTGGATTTACCCAGCAGTCAATCGCCTGTGTGGCGTCGATTGATCTCAAAGCTGATGAGCCCGCTATCCACCGGGTTGCCGAGCACTTCGGTGTGCCGGCGATGTTCTTCACCGCGGAAGAACTGGAATTGCAGGCGCCGCGGCTCGTCAACCCCTCCGACGTCGTGTTTGCGGAGACCGGTTGTCATGGTGTTGCGGAAGGCGCTGCATTGGCGATGGTGGGGGCAGATGGATGCCTGGCAGTCGAAAAAAAGAAATCGAAGCGGGTAACAGCTGCGATCGCGCGGTCAACCACCCCGATCACCGAATTTGCCGGGCGGTCTAGAGGAACGCTTTTTGTTGTTGGTATTGGGCCGGGTAAAGCTTCATGGCGGTCGCCGGAAGTGACCTCAATGATCGAGGCATCTAGCGATCTGGTCGGCTATTCGCTTTATCTCGATCTGATCGAGGATATCGGTATTGGCAAGATCCGCCATGATTTTGATCTCGGCGCCGAGGAATTGCGGGTTCGTCATGCGATGGAGCTTGCCGGAGAAGGCAAAACGGTTTGCCTGATCTGTTCGGGGGACGCCGGAATCTACGCGATGGCGACGCTGGTATTTGAACTCTTGGAAAAGGGCGGGTTGAGCGAGGCGGCCCGGAAAATTGCGATTGAAGTATCACCGGGCATATCGGCATTGCAGGCCGCAGCGTCCCTGGCAGGCGCGCCACTTGGACATGATTTTTGTACCATATCCCTTTCGGATCTGCTGACGCCCTGGCCTGATATCGAGCGAAGGGTCACCGCAGCAGCAGAAGGGGATTTTGTCATTGCATTTTATAATCCGGTTTCGCGCCGCAGACGCAGGCAGCTGGCTGACGCCAAACAAATCCTGTTGACGCATCGGCCTGCCGACACCCCGGTGATCCTGGCGACGAATCTTGGCCGGAAGGGCGAGGCGGTTCGTGTTGTTCCTCTTACCGATTTGCAGGTGGAAGACGTGGACATGTTGACGGTGGTGCTCGTCGGCTCTTCCCAATCGAGGGTCGTGAAAACGGGCGACGGCAAGAACTGGGTCTATACACCGCGCGGCTATGCGGCAAAGGAGGGGACCGGCATCACCCAACATGGCGAAAACCCAGGGGAAGCAGCACAGTGAAGGTCTATTTCATTGGTGCCGGACCGGGGGCAGCCGACCTGATTACCCTGCGCGGATACCGGTTGATCGAGAAATGCCCGGTATGCCTTTATGCGGGTTCGCTGGTTCCGCCGGAAATTGTCGATGCTGCGCCGAAAGATGCCTTGGTGATGGACACCGCACCAATGCATCTGGATGCCATCATGTCCGAAATCGAAAAGGCTCACCAAAATAAGCTCGATGTCGCACGGGTTCATTCCGGCGATCCGTCAATCTATGGCGCTATTGCTGAACAGATGCGTCGTCTGGATGCGTTGGGAATTGAGTATGAAGTCGTGCCTGGCGTGCCTGCCTTTACCGCAGCTGCTGCTGCGCTGAAGACCGAAATGACGCTTCCGGAAGTTGCGCAGACGGTGATTGTTACCCGGACCGGCATGAAGGCGTCTTCGATGCCGGACGGGGAGCAATTGGAGGTTTTGGGCAAGTCCGGCGCGACGCTTGCGATCCACCTTTCCATTAGAAACCTTGAATATATACGGCGGACCCTGGAACCCTATTATGGAAGCAATTGTCCGGTCGTCATTGCCTATCGGGCGACCTGGCCAGATGAATTGTATATCCGCACCACGCTGGCGGAGATGCGGCAGAAGGTTCGCGAAGCCAAGATAACTCGCACGGCTCTGGTGATGGTTGGGAAGGTGTTTGGCGAAAATGAATTTCGTGATTCCGACCTGTATAACGCAGATTTTTCACATATTTTGCGAAATCGGGGGAAAAAAAGGTAAGATTTTGCCTCAATTAACGATTTTGAATGCTTTTTTGTTGCAATTTCGCCGCATCTATCGTTTTACGTGTATAACACGAACAGAAATGTATTCCCATCGGCATATAATCAACTATTGATGTGCCCATGTTTTTGAAAATTTTGGATTATTGAAATGCCCGATAGCGCCAGCAAGCGACGTGAGCAAGCGATCGCTGACAAGATCAAGACCCGTGCCAAGGCCCATCTGAAAGGCTTTGGCGGAAATCGGTTTCCCGAGACCAAGCGGGAAATGCCGACGGATGTGGCCGAACGCGGGCTGCAAAATCTCGCCAAGGCTGCCGCAGGCGTAAAAATCAATCATTAAGCTCTATTGGGGGGTAGCGGATGGGGTATCTGCCGCCAGGTGGTTTTTTGCACCTTGCAACCAGCAAAACGTTGGTCGTTTCGACACTGAGGCGGGCGATACAGGATTTCTGCAAGGCATGCGGGGATATAGAGCCGTTTTTTGACGATGACGCGTTTGAGGTCTGTGCTGCCGACTGGCAGGAGAAAGTCCATGAATGGAGCATGACCTACCGGCAGGAGTTTTCTGAATCGACAGGCCTGCCTTCTGATGAAGAAACGATAAGTCATATTAAATATGCAGGAGCGCTTTTGTGTGCGCTTACCCAATGCGAAAATGA
This sequence comes from Salaquimonas sp., assembly GCA_028289365.1. GTDB lineage: Bacteria > Pseudomonadota > Alphaproteobacteria > Rhizobiales > Rhizobiaceae > BOKV01. Next base: position 20,556 of record JANQQM010000110.1, read on the forward strand.
TCCGGTCGAGGCCGTGCTCGTGAATGGAATACTACCACCCCTTCAGCGAGATCTTATCGTAGCCTATCCGAACGAATATATCATGTTCATGGCCGTGTATTGGCTGTTTAGCGAGCAACAATATCAGCGCGGTGAAACCATGCTGTATGACATTGAAAATCCGCCGATGAATTCGCGCTATTCGAGGGCCATGGTGCATTACCTTCGAATGGGCAGGAACGGACATTCTTCAACAGTACGTACGCCGGCGGACTTCTACATGATATTCAAGACCATGGATCTATATGGTGTCGAATGCGACTATCGCGACTAGCCGTCCGGACGAGCAATCATGATGACAGGTATCTGAAGTTTCCGCGCTGCCTCAATCTTTGCATAGGAAGCAGCGCCACCGGAATTTCGACATATGATCATGTCGATGGACAAATCTTTCAAAAGCGCGATTTCTTCTGATACATTCCCCGGTTTGCCAATCCGGATTTCATGCCTCGGCATAGAAAGTTGCCGGGCAGGTGAGTCCACCATGCGGACGATGAAATGGACATCGGCACGGCCGGCAAACTGTTCAATGTACTGGCTGCCGAGCGCCAATAGTACTTTGCTGTTCTGAGGAATGGCATCGCGTGCCTGTACAAGAGAGGCAACCTCGATCCATTGATCGCCTGACACTTTCTCCCATGCGGGTCGCTGGTGAATTTCAAATGCAATACCGGTGCTTTGTGCCGCGCGTTTTGCGTTGGCGGAAATCTGATTGGCAAACGGGTGGGTTGCGTCGATGAGCCGGTTGAATTTTTTCTCGGTCAGATACTTCGCCAAGCCTTCAGCGCCACCGAAACCGCCGACTCGTAACTTGCCCTCGACCGAAGATGGTTCGCGCGTACGGCCAGCGAGCGAGGTCGTGACATCATGGCCAGCCTGGACCAGTTCCTCGGCCAGCTTTACGGCTTCTGCCGTTCCGCCAAGAATGAGTATTTTTTCAACCATCAAAACCCGCCCGCGCCAAGAGTTCGCCGGCCCTGCTCACGACCAGCAACTCGACTGCAACTGGCGCATTGCCCAGGGTTTCGACCGCCTTTTTTCGTGCCAAAATCGCGATTTGCGTGGCAAGGTCGATCTTGTTTTCCTGAGTCAGTTCAAGCACTTCCAATGCAGAGTTGGCATCAAGAATCTGCTTCTTAAAGTTCTGATTCAATCCGGTTTGAATTGCCAGGTCTGCAAGAAACTCCATGTTGACCTGACTACGCCCGGAATGCAGATCAAGCGATCCGTTGGCTAGTTTTGCCATCTTTGCGAAACCGCCTGCAATAGTCAGTTTCGGCAGGGGATGGTTGCGCAGATATTTCAACAAGCCGCCTGCGAAATCACCCATGTCGAGAATCGCGATTTCGGGGAAAGCATGAATTTCGCAAGCAAGACTTTCCGACGTAGAACCGGTCGCACCAAGCACATGTTCAATCCCGCTTGCCCTGCAAACATCGATGCCGCGATGGATTGAATGTATCCAGGCGGAACAGGAGAACGGATGGACAATTCCGGTCGTGCCGAGGATCGAAATTCCACCAACGATCCCCAGCCTGGGATTCCATGTTTGTTTGGCCAGGTTCTTGCCGTCGGGCACCGAGATCGTGATTTCGATGTCGGCTGGCCTATCATGATATTTGCAAAGTTCTGTGATGACATCGGTCATCATTGCACGGGGAATGGGGTTGATGGCCGGTTCACCCGGTGCGATTGGCAAGCCTGCCTTTGTGACGGTGCCGACACCTTCGCCTGCCAGAAAGGTGATGCCTGTGCCTGGCTGGCCAGGGCGGACCGTCGATATGATCGTCGCACCATGGGTGACATCAGGATCATCACCGGCATCCTTGACAATCCCGGCAGTGGCCGAGCCCGTCTCAAGTTTTTCTACTGCCAATGCGAAAGCCGGTTGTTCGCCCTTGGGTAGTGTGATGGTCACCGGGTCGGAGAACTCGCCCGTTAAAAGCGCGGTCAAAGCGGATTTTGTAGCAGCGGTTGCGCAGGCGCCAGTTGTCCAGCCCTTGCGCAATTCCGATGATGGTTTATCCACTCTTTCGGTCTTTGCCATTTGCGTCTTATATGCGACGCGATTGCGCTCGCCAATGAAGATGATTTATGACGTTATAGGGAAAATGCACAAAGGGCAGGTCGTGAGCAAATACGGCATCAACGAAAATGAGTTTCTACCAGGCAGTGTCTGGCTGGTGGGTGCCGGTCCGGGTGATCCCGGCCTGTTGACCCTGCATGCAGCAAATGCACTCGCGCAGGCAGATGTCATTGTCTATGACGCGCTTGTCAGCGAAGAAATACTGAAAATGGCCAAACCGGGAGCAGTGCTGAAATATGCGGGTAAGCGCGGCGGCAAGCCGTCGCTAAAACAACGTGATATTTCGTTGATTCTGGTGGAACTGGCGCGCGCGGGTAATCGTGTTCTCAGGCTCAAGGGTGGCGACCCCTATATTTTTGGCCGTGGCGGCGAAGAAGCGCTGGCTCTGGTAGAACACGGCATCACCTTCCGCGTGGTTCCCGGAATATCAGCTGGCGTCGGTGGGCTTGCGGCGGCGGGCATTCCGCTGACGCATCGCGACATCAATCAGACCGTGACCTTCGTGACGGGGCATGATGCCAGTGGTGAAATGCCGGGCTCAATCGACTGGCATGCCTTGGCGAGAAGCTCGCCTGTGATCGTTTTCTATATGGCAATGAAGCATTGGGAAAACATTGCCGGTCAGTTGCTCAATACCGGGCGACCGACCAGCGAGCCGGTTGCATTTATCTGTAATGCGACGACGGATCAGCAGTGCGTTCTTGAAACGACACTGAGTAAATCCGTGGAAGATTTGGCGCAATCCGATCTGCAACCGCCGTCTTTAATTGTGGTTGGCAAAGTCGTTTCCCTGCGGGCCGGGTTGGACTGGTACGGTGCGCTTACCGGAAAGATCCTGAATCCAGATCCCCTGATGCGAAACGTTCAACAGGAAGCGGGATGACCGATGGAGATGGCCCATCCGGCCTGATGATCGCAGCACCAAGTTCGGGAAGCGGAAAGACGATCATCACACTTGGTCTGTTGCGTGCGCTGAGTCGTCGGGGCTGTGACATCGCAGGGGCGAAAGCCGGCCCTGATTATATCGATCCGGCATTTCACGAAATCGCTTGCGGTAATTCCTCTGTCAATCTTGATCCCTGGGCGATGAGCACTTCGCGTTTAGCCTCGCTTGCAGCGCGTCAGGGGAGCAGGTTTCTGCTCGTGGAAGCGATGATGGGGCTTTATGACGGGGCGGCAGATGGATCAGGAAGTGCAGCCGATCTGGCGGAGACATTGGGGCTGCCGGTTGTTCTGGTTGTCGATGCCGCCCGGCAATCGCACTCGATTGCAGCGCTCGTTCGTGGGTTCAGGGATCACCGCGATACTGTTGAAATCGCTGGCGTAATCCTAAATCGGGTCGGGAGTGACCGGCATGGTTCAATGTTGCGAACTGCATTGGAAGCCATCTCGATGCCGATTCTTGGGTTGGTGCCAAGATTAGAGGAACTCCACCTACCAGAACGCCATCTTGGATTGGTTCAGGCTGGCGAACAGAGCGGACTGAAAGGTTTCGTTGAAGAGGCTGCCGATATTGTCGAAGAACATGTGGCGGTCGAAACGTTGCGGGAACATTTCCAGCCAATAAATCCTGCCAATGAAAGCGCACCTAAACTACCCGCTCTGGGGAACCGGATTGCGATCGCAAAGGATGAAGCGTTTTCCTTCATCTATCCGCATATCGTTAAAGACTGGGTAGATGCCGGTGCGCAGCTCTCCTTCTTCTCCCCCGTCACAGATGAAGCGCCGGATGTATCCGCCGATGCGATCTATCTGCCCGGCGGTTATCCGGAGCTGCATTGCGAGAAGATCTCTACGGCAGAAAATTTCAAACAGGGTATCAAGGATGCTGCCGCTAAAGACGTCGTGATCTACGGCGAGTGCGGCGGCTATATGGTACTCGGCGAGGGCATTGAAGATGCTGCCGGAAGCAGGCATCAGATGTGCGGCTTGCTACAACTGGAGACAAGTTTCGCGAAGCGCGGCTTAAACCTTGGATATCGGAAGCTGACTGCCGAATCGGATTTCGTGCTGGGCAGTGCCTTTGCCGCTCATGAATTTCACTACACGACTGCCTTGCGGGAGGAGGGGACTCCACTTTTTTCGGCAACCGATGCGCTTGAAAGCAAACCTTGGAAATCCGGGCTTCGTTCCGGGAGCGTAATGGGTTCCTATATGCACATAATTGATCGGGTAGCTTCGTGAGGGATCAACTGGTCCATGGCGGCAGGCTATTGTCTGCTGTCCGCCAATATGGCGGTGAAGTAGCTGACTGGATGGATTTGTCGACTGGTATAAATCCAATGGGATGGCCTGTTCCCTCACTTGGAAGTAGCACGTGGCACCGTCTGCCTGAACAGGAATCCTTGCAGGCATTAGAGGCAACCGCGCACCGTCACTATAACGCAGGACCTGAACAGGAGGCCGTGGCAGTTGCAGGGACCCAGGCACTGATCGAATTGCTGCCGCGCATTCTATCCGGTGGGAACGCGGCCATACTCTCTTCACCGAATGGCACCTATGGCGAGCATGCGCATTGTCTGGAAAAAGCGGGGAAGCATGTGGCTGTTGTATCCGAGATTTCCGACGTCCAAGACGGTTGCGATTTGGTCGTGCTGGTGCATCCGAACAATCCGGATGGCAAGCTTTGGGATCGGCAGAAAGTTCTAACGCTTGCAAGACGGCTTTCAAGGAACAACGGGCATGTCATTGTAGACGAAGCCTTTTGCGATATTTGCCCGCAGGAAAGCTTTGTCGGTAACGCACCCGCGAACATGATCATCTACCGATCAATTGGAAAATTCTTCGGATTGGCAGGACTGCGGTTGGGATTTGCCATCTGCAGTCCGGAAATTGCACAGGTGATCCGCTCTCATCTTGGTCCGTGGCCACTGTCAGGACCAGCCATTGAGATTGGCCGGCAGGCGCTTGAGGATGGTGCCTGGATTGAGCAGACCAAAAGATGGCTGGAAAACCAGTCTGGCAAACTGGTAGATGTGCTTGAAAAGGCCGGGTTACAGATTGCAGGCAGGCATGGCCTGTTTGTCCTGACTAGCAGTCTGGATGCGGCCGGTATTGCAGAAACGCTGGCAAATCAACATATTCTGGTGAGAAGTTTCAGTGATTGTCCCAGTCTGCTCCGATTTGGATTGCCGGCTGATGATGTTGGTCTGGCGCGTCTTGAGACCGCGCTACACAGCACCCGCCAGCGACGGGTGAGTTGATTTGAAGACAAATGGAAACCCATCTGACGATATTGCTCGCGGCATTTGTTCTTGACTGGTATGTCGGCGAGCCAAAATTTCTTTGGCACAAGATATCGCATCCTGTTGCCTGGTTTGGCCGCTTGATTGAATTTCTTGACCAGCGGATGAACCATCCATCCAATAACGACGAGACGCAATATCGCAATGGCGCGATCGCATGGTTCCTGATGGTATTGCTGGCATTAGTCGCCGGATTGATCCTCCAGTGGCTGATTGGTTTTCTGTGGCCGGCCGCAGGCTGGCTTGTCGAGGTTTTCATTGTCTCGATATTTCTGGCACAGAAGAGCCTCAAGGATCATGTATCTGCCGTTGCTACCGCATTGCGAAGCGAAGGTGTGGAAGGCGGCAGGCGCGAGATTGCAAAGATTGTCGGACGTGATCCAGAAGAGCTGGATGCTTCGGCAATTTGCAGGGCTGCGATCGAAAGCCTGGCAGAAAACTTCTCTGACGGCGTGGTCGCGCCGGCGTTCTGGTATGCCATCTTCGGCCTGCCTGGCCTGTTCGTCTACAAGATGATCAACACGGCAGATTCAATGATCGCGCATCGCAACGAAAAATATCTGCATTTTGGTCGGGTTGCGGCGCAGGCGGATGATCTTGCAAACTGGATTCCTGCGCGGCTTTCCGCGAAGATGATCATCCTTGGCGCCTGGCTTGCATCCGGTTTCAACTCGGCTCGCATAGCCTTGGACAGTTCGATGTCCGATGCCGGATTGCATTCTTCGCCCAATGCCGGTTGGCCGGAGGCGGCAATGGCGGGTGCTCTTGGGGTTTCCCTAGGGGGAGCGCGTCATTACGGTAACGAAACGGTATTTCTGCCCCATTTGAATGCTTCGGGGAAAATGTCCCTGGACACACAAGATATCAGCAATGCGCTCCGGATTTTCACCTATGCGAGTTACCTGACCTGGACATCGGTGGTGATCATTCTTGTGGTATTTCAGGTCGCAGGATAATTGGCTCGGCATAGGGCGGTGCCTGCGCGAATGCCTGTTGGAATGTAATGCCGGTCCATGCCATTTGGAGCGCACGGATCGGACCGGCATGACAAACGATTGCGGTGTCGTCAGCAACCTCTTGCATGGCTTCCACAACACGAAGCTGGACCTGGCGAAAGCTTTCACCACCGGGGCAGGGGAGATTGAACGGATCGCGAAGCCAGGGCTCGCTGTGCTCACGCGGTATGTCTTTCCACAACAGGCCTTCCCAATCGCCCATATGCATCTCAAGGAGGCGTTCATCGAATTGCGGTTCAAGATTGTTTTTCTCTGCCAATGACAAAGCCAGTTTGCGGCAGCGCAAGGCCGGGCTGGCGAGGATCCTTGTTACTCTCGGCGTGGATTCAACTGCGCGGACAATCTGGTCATGACCATCGGCGTGAATATCGAGATCAAGCCTGCCATAACAGGTACCGTCTTTTACATCGGGTCTTGGGTGTCTGAGAAAGATCATGCCGCTTGCGCCCACAAGAATGACAGTGCGATCAGAATTACAATTTCTGCGATCTGCTCCATTGCGCCAAGTACGTCTCCGGTGTAGCCGCCAATGCGTCGTCCGGCATAGACCAGCACCAGCGTCGCTGCGCCCATACCAAGAAGCGCTGCTACAGTGCCGCTCCAGCCACCAGCAATTGCGGCGATGCCGAGCGTGACCACCAGGACCAAAACCCAGCGGCTTATATCGATGCCCTGATCCACGGTCGAAGCAGCTCCGGAATTTCGAGCGTAGGATGAAAAGGCCAGGGCGGGTGTAATGGCACCGCGGGCGCCCGCATGCGCCACCAGAAGGGCTGCGGCGCCTGACGCCGGACCGAGGCTTGCCAATGCGGCCCAGCGCAAGCCGATCGAGAGTATCAGGCTGACAGCGCCATAGGTTCCGATCCGGCTGTCGCGCATGATTTCGAGTATCTTGTCCCGATCGCCTGCTCCGCCAAAACCGTCTGCACAGTCTGACAGGCCATCTTCATGCAGTGCTCCGGTTATCAAGAGACCGGCAGCGATTGCCAAACCGGCGGCTACCATGGCCGGCAGCGGCCCTGCAAGCGCCAGGTATATCAGTGCAGGGATGATGCCGATCAATAGACCGGCAACCGGGAACCACAGCGCGCTTTGATCCAGACGACCCGGTTCCAGATCCGGATCAAAGACTTTCGAGGGCAATGGAAATCGTGAGAAAAAGCCGAGCGCAATGGCCAGCCTGCCAATCTCCCGACGAAACTCCGATTGCATTGCCTCAGCCATCCTTGTTTGACACGCCTGCGCTTTCAAACGTTGCCATTTCATTCAGCATGGCACAAGCGTTTCGCAGGAGCGGAAAAGCCAGCAATGCGCCTGTTCCTTCTCCCAAACGCAGGTCGAGATCGATCAGTGGATCAGCACCCAGAGCATCCAGCATCAGCCGGTGTCCCGGTTCCTTGGAACGGTGTGCGAAGACGCAATATTGGGCTGCTTCCGGCCGGCTGCGAATGGCGCAGATTGCAGCTGCCGTAGCAATAAACCCGTCGACCAGAACGATCGCGCGTTTGGATGCAGCGCCAATTAGGGCGCCGGCCATCATCGTGATCTCCAGTCCGCCAAAGGCGCACAGGGCAGGTATTGATTCGAGCTGCGTAGGTTTGCGTTTTGCGATGGTTTCCAGCACGTCGATTTTATGGCGCAGGCCATCATCATCAAGCCCAGCGCCTCGACCGGTTAGTTCGGCGACGGGTATTCCTTCAATTGCATGGGCCAAAAGCGTGGCCGAGGATGTGTTGCCGATGCCCATCTCTCCCAAGGCGATTGTCTTTATTCCGTCATTGACCCGTCTGATGGCGAGATTGGCCCCAAATTCCAGCGCCTGTTCGACTTCCTCGCGGGTGAGCGCATCTTCAATCATTGCATTGCGTGTGCCTTTGCGGATGTCTGCCTTGACCAGGCTATCGGAGTCCGGAACATCGCCGAGAATGCCGGCATCAACCACCGTAATGCCCACGCCATTGGTGCGGGCAAACACATTTGCCGCTGCACCGCCCGAGAGGAAATTCATCACCATCTGGGTTGTGACTTCGCTGGGCCAGGCGGAAACGCCTTCCTCGACCAATCCGTGATCGGCAGCAAAAATGATGAGATGCGCGGGATCAGCAGAAGGAGCATTCATTTCCTGGGCGGCAGCGATCTGGGTGGCCAAAGCTTCGATGCGGCCCAGCGAACCCGGCGGCTTGGTCTTGAGATCTATTCTTTGATTGATCCGTTGAATAAATGCCGGATCGTGCGGTTCAATGGAAATATGTTCAAGCAAGGGCGTGGCTTTCCTGTGTTTCGGTTGTAAGAATGTCGCTACCAGTCCAGAGCGTGGAAAGCCAGACGCAATTCCCAAGGTTTGTTTCGGAAATCATAAATGTTCATCGCGAGATTAGCGCCGATCATATTCGTGCTGTTGTGGGCGACAGGTTTTATCGGCGCCAAGCTGGGACTTCCCTATGCCGAGCCCTTCACCTTTCTGTCGGTCAGAATGCTCATAACGCTGGCGATCCTGGTTCCGGTATTGATGTTCGCTGGTGTCCTGTGGCCGGGCTGGAAACCCGCTTCGCATTCCATGATCACAGGTATTCTCGTGCATGGCGTCTATCTGGGCGGCGTGTTTTTCGCCATTTCGAGGGGAATGCCGGCAGGCGTTTCCGCCTTGGTGGTTGCGATACAGCCGCTGCTGACGGCGGTTGTTGCCCGTTTCATGTTGGGCGAACAGTTACGGGCGATCCAGATCGCCGGGTTGTTTGCCGGCCTCATCGGCGTGGCGCTTGTTCTGTCCCCAAATCTGGCAGGCGGTATCGGGGTTGAAGGTGTAAATGCCCTAACCTTGGCCGCAGTGACCTTGTCCGTATTGGGCATCAGCATCGGTACCGTCTATCAAAAGCGCTATGCGTCGGGCATCGACATCAGGGCTACCACCGCATGGCAATATGCGGGTGCGCTGATCCCGTTGGGGCTGTTCGCGTTCCTGTTTGAGGCCCGTGAGATTGAATGGACCGGGCAATTTGTCTTTGCACTGGCCTGGCTGGTGCTTGTCCTGTCGATTGGTGCGGTCGGCTTGTTGATGTTCCTGATCCGCAATCGGTCTGCTGCCTCGACCGCTTCGCTGTTTTATCTTGTCCCGGGAGTCACAGCGGTAATTGCGCATTATTTGTTTGGCGAGGATTTGCAGCCCATCCAGTTACTGGGGATGGCGGTGGTCATGGCTGCCGTCGGGCTTGCAACAAGCAAACCCGAACGGCAAGCCGGTTAGAGTATCCAGGCAATCACGACGTAATGCCCTGGAACAGTTTTCCAATCAGCTTCTGCGGACTTCGGCCAGCAGTTGCAGATTTCCATCAACTTCCACCAGCGACGGATCCAGTTTCTGTGCCTTGTTGAACAGGCTTTCGGCCTTTTTGTAATCACCACGCAAGAGATAGGAATAGCCGAGATTATTGTCGACGCGGGCACGCATGTCCGGGCTGATCACCTTTTTCAACTGGTCGTAGGCCCGGTCGGCCAGATCAAACCGACCCAACTGATCGTAGGAAGCAGCCAATCCAGCCCAGGCCGCAACGCTGTCAGGCCTCAATTCCACGGCCTTGCGGAAATACAGTTCGGAATAGCCGAAATTGTCATTGTAGAAATTTTCCTGCGCCAGTTCGAGATAACGGCGTGACTTGTCGCCGTCCAGGCTGGCACTGTCGGAAACCGGAATGGCTGGCCATGCGGCTCCGATGAAATTGCCATGGCTGTCGACACCGAGATTCGCCAGATTGGCGGAATTCGTTTGAATGTCATCGGTTCCGTGCGTTGAAACTTCAGAAGTTGTGCTGCAACCCGCCAAAGCGAGGCTGCCTGCAAGTAAAATGGTAGTGAAACGCAAATTTAATCCCGCCCAATCCCTGTTCATTTTTGACCCCAATTCTTGTCTTTATTATTGGAAAGAAATCTAGCCCAAATAGTTTAAGATTCGTTGATGGGTAATGCTAGAATTTTACCGGTTGGGAAATTGACTGTTAATCCGAATACCTAACGCAGTGTTTACGGAATTCATCCGCGTATCCCGTGTCATTGGTTCATCATCCGGACTGCGGTCGGCAATACCGCAACGCCAATCACGACCGGCAGAATGAAGGCTGTAACGGGGATCGAAAGCTTGGCGGGTAGGGCGTAGGCCTTTTCCTCAGCCGCCATCATGCGCTTGTGGCGCATCTCATCGGAATAAACCCGTAATGCATCCGAAATCGAGGTGCCCAACTCTTTTGATTGCTGGATCATGGTCGCAAAGCCCTGAACCTCCTCAAGGCCGAGCCGTTCACCGAATGCGCGCAGTGCCTGGTCCAATGGTCGGCCTGCCCGAATTTCGATGCTGGCAATAGCCAATTGGCGCGAAAGCATGGGGTAGGTTTTTTCGACCTCCAACGAGATGCGATCAATGGATGCTTCCATGGTCAGACCCGCTTCGGCGGCGACGATCATCAGATCCATGACGTCGGGAAATCCGAGTCGGTTTTCGGTCTGGAATTTCTTGACCCTGGCTGAAACATGCCGGTTCGGCAGAAAGTAACCGATCGTTGCCATGACCAATACGGTCAGCAATTTCTTGGTGAATGTCATGTCGGGCCAGACGAACAATGCAATCGCCAAGCCGATCAGGCCGAAGGCTATCCCCAGTCCGAACCGGAGCGCGATGAAATATCCAAGTGCGTTTTCCTGCAGATAACCGGCCTGGATAAGCTGCATTTGCATCTTGCGGATCGATTTTGGATCGTTGGTTGCATAGAACTCGTTGGCCCGCTTGGCCACGCGATTGGCAGCCGTGCGGGTTTTGACGTTCTTGTGCCCAGCAGAATCCGTCGAAAAAGCAGCCTGAGAATTGAGGTCAAGGCGCTTCTTGATATCCGACCGCGAGCGTTTCTCGCTCCGATCCTGCATGAAGAAATACAACAACCCGAACATGACAAGTGAAGCCATGATGCTGGCGAGGAAGACCGGGTTTGGTGAAGTCAGTAATTCCTGCATGATCACACCTTGAAGCTGACCATTTTCATGATCATCAGATTTCCGGTCACGAGCCAGAACAGCAATCCGCCGGCAAAATAATAGCTCTCGGTCCAATGCCAGATGCCGCTGTAGTAGAATGGCATGATGGTCAGAAGCGTTATCAGCAGCATGACCGGCATGGCGGTCAGGAACATTGCCGACATCCTGCCTTCTGCTGAGATCGCCTTGATCTTGGCTTTCATCTTTTGCCGGTCGCGGATCACCTGGGCGAGGCTTTCGAGGATTTCCCGCAAGTTTCCGCCGGTCGTCGACTGAATCGAGACGGAAGAAACCAGCAGCGGCAAATCGCCATGGCCGACGCGTTGGTACATGTTGAGCAACGCGGTCACCAGATCGGAACCATAGGTCACCTCGTCGGCGACCATCCCGAATTCAGAACCGATTGGATCCGGCATTTCGCGTGCCACCATGGAAATTGCCACGGGCACCGGGTGGCCCGCCTTCAGGCTTCGGGTAATGAGATCAATTGCTTCGGGCAGTTGTTTGCCGAAATTGTTCAGTTTCTTCTTTCTGCGCGTTCGCAGATAGATGTAGGGAATCAGCAATGCCACCACCGGAATGGACAGGGCGGTAATCTGAATGGAGAAAGTCAGAAACAGGATTGCCGATAGTGAAACCGCCACATAGGTCAGCCAGATACCGAAGATGCGCCCCAGGCCAATGGTCAATCCAGATTGGATGATCAGCTGGTTGAGCCAGGCGATCGGCAGGATCATGTTGCCGTCTGCATCCATGCCGCGTTCTTTTCGCAGCTGGACGAGCACATCCTTCTGGCTCAGCGAATTTTCCGAGGTGCGCATCCGCCGGTTGATGCGTTTCCGGGCGCCGTCATTGCCGGCAAAGAGCACGTAGCCAGCTTCCGCGAATAACACCGCGGAAA
>JANQQM010000122.1 GCA_028289365.1 Salaquimonas sp.
AGAACAAGTCCGACAAGATAGTCCGAACCGAGCTGATTATTTTCATTCGTCCGCGTGTAGTCCGAAGCGTACAGGAGGCGCGGAGCGTGACCCAGGAATTCCGCAATCAACTGAAATTCGAAAGTCCGATCACCAAACGACGACAGGGAAAAACGCGTCGTCAGCGGGACATAAACCGGCTGGTATATTGATGGCTAGTATTACTATCCTGACCCTGGCCGGCGCTCATCTGCTTGTCCTGTCAGTTTGGATAACAGTTGTGGATTTGCGTAGCCTGCGTATACCGGATGGCCTCAATGCTTCATTGGCGATTGGTGGTGTCGGTTTCCAGATTGCATCGCAGAAGGCGCTCCCGGTCTGGCCTATTATCGGTGCAGCCAGCCTTTGCCTTGCGCTTTACGGCTTGCGAGAAATCTATCTTCGACGTCGGGGTGTTGTTGGACTCGGGTTAGGTGATGTCAAGATGGCAGGTGCCTCAGCACTCTGGCTGCATCCGGCAAACCTGTCAATTTTCGTCCTGCTGTCTAGCACGATCGCTCTAGTTTCGGTCTTCTTTTGGGGACGAAACAACCAACGCCTTCGGTCAACTGGCCGAATGCCTTTTGGGCCATTTCTAGCATTCGGACTTGTGGCTTGTTGGTGTCTGGAAAATTTCGCCGGAATCGGACCTTTGACACAATAGAGGCGGTGGCGTCATGAAGAATTCGCAGATCGATGTATTGAAGAAACGGACGTGTGACGCCGAGAAAGATGCCGGCTTCACTCTGGTGGAGTTGCTGGTGGTGCTTGCTATCATCGGCCTCGTCAGCGCCTTTGCGGTGCCACAGGTTCTACGTTATCTGGATACTGCCAAGGAAGATGCGGCGCGGGTTCAGATACGCAATCTGGAAGCTGCTCTTGAGCTTTATTACATAGACAACCTTACATATCCGGACGATGAACAGGGAATTGCAGCACTGGCTGTTCAGCCGGTCGGCGAGAGTCGCTGGAACGGGCCCTATCTCAAGGGCGCTGACAATCTCAAGGACCCGTGGGGCCACCCATATCTTTATGGTGTCGACGATGATACCGGCGAGATCAACATTTCGTCGCTGGGTCGCGATGGCAAGGTCGGCGGCGATGGTAAGGATGCGGACATCGTAAACCAGGAATGAAAATCACAAGGGCTGGCGAGCCATTGCCAGCCGGGCAATACCATTGGCTTCATAAATCCTTCCGTTTGCTTCACGCGTGATTGTAAAACGGATGGCGATGGGTAGTTGCCGCTCTCGGTCCCATCGATCGACCCACTGTCTGGCCTTTGGTGCCATCCCATCCAGGTATGCAAATCCAACATTTTCGATCCCCTTCAAAAGCGTAACTCTGATTGGGGAAGCTGCACTGCCACCGAATCGTCGCGGTTTGATGCTAATTATTATGCTGTTGCCATCAATTTCGGACCGGTCCTCCAGGTGAACAGTCTTGGTGCGAAGCGATGCTGGGCTGACTCCCAGGCGAGCAGCGCTTCGCACCAAGACTGTTCACCTGGAGGACCGGTCCGAAATTGATGGCAACAGCATAATAATTAGCATCAAACCGCGACGATTCGGTGGCAG
>JANQQM010000131.1 GCA_028289365.1 Salaquimonas sp.
ATTGAAACAGATCCGGACCAGTGAGCGCCTGACACTTACAGAGCTCGCCCAGGCGTCGGGCGTTTCTGCAACTATGATTTCGAAGATCGAGAGAGGTCAGGTTTCCGCTTCGTTGTCGACGTTGCAGGCCTTGGCGTCGACCATTGGTGTGCCGATCGCAAACTTCTTTGCTTCCACGGTCGAACGAAAGGAGATTTCCTACGTACCGGCAGGAAATGGCATCGAGGTCCGGAGGGCCGGTAGCACCTATGGCCACAGATATAGACAGATTGGGAGTGCATCTTCCTCGGGCGCAAAGGTCGAGTCATTCTTGATAACGTTGACGGAACAGGCGGTGGGTCAACCCGTATTCATGCACCCGGGGCTGGAGTTCATTCATATGCTGGAGGGACAAATGAACTACAGGATCGGTGATGAAGAATTCCAGCTAAGCGCTGGGGATTCCATAACATTTGATTCAGATATGCCCCATGGACCTTTTGAGATTTTCGGCGATCGGGTCCAGTTTTTGACGATTATCTTCACCAAGTAAAATGTCATGTGGTGACATTTGTGCACCATGGGTATAATCTTCTCCCTGTTCTGATGGGAGGCATCAATGTCGTCGGACGTACTCACCCCGATAACGCAAGCGCTGAGTGACGGTGTTATTTCCCGCAGGGAACTCAAGCAGCTCATGCACCGGTCAAACGGTCCGGCATTCATGCATCTGGCAGTGTGGATCGCCACGCTCGCGGTAACCGGCTACCTGATTTACGCCTCAATGGAGACACTTTGGGTCTGGCCCGCCATGTTTGTGCATGGTGTCGTCCTTGTTCATCATTTTTCCTTGCAGCACGAATGTTGCCACTACACCGTTTTCAAGACGCGCTGGCTCAACGACGTCGTCGGAAATATATGCGGTTTCATCATCATGCTGCCGAACCGGCACTTCCGTTATGAACACTGTGATCACCACACCTACACACAGCTACACGGCGATGATCCCGAGCTGATTGCATTGCCCAAAACCCTGTTGGGTTATTTCTGGTACCTGAGCTCAATCCCCTATTGGAAAACCAAGTTCACCGAACTGGCCCGACACGTGAATGGGCGACTGACGGCCGAAGAAGAGCGCTTCATTCCCGAAATCGAGCAGAACACCATCTTTTGGGAAGCCCGACTGATGGTCCTGGCTTATCTGGCCATCCTCGCAATTTGCTTCACACTGAATTGGTGGGCACCGCTTTGGTATTGGTGGTTGCCGGTTCTTTTGGGCGAGCCGGTCATGCGGTTTATCCGGATGACGGAGCATGTCGGCAAGCCCAACGTGAGCGACATGAAGGAAAACACCAGAACCAATTATGTGACCCGGCCCATGCAGTTCCTGTGCTGGAATATGAACTACCATGCGGAGCATCACTACGCATCGTCAGTTCCGTTCCACGCACTGCCTAAGCTGCACGAAAAGATCAAGGACATGATTTCGGTGGAGGAACGCGGCTATCTGGGAGCCCATGTCGATATCCTGAGCCAACTGACAGGCCTGAAGGCACGTGCCGATAGGATCAAGGCAGAAGCTAACTGATGGCCCGCGAAAAGACCTGGCAGGACTTGATCGCCGTATCTGAACTTTTTCGCGGAGATGCTACTCCGGTTGTGTTTGGCAATCGCGAACTGGCGGTTTTTGACACGGTTGATGGCATCACGGTTTCAATGGCACGCTGCACCCATGGTGCGGCAAATCTGTGCGACGGTTACTTCGATGGCACACACATCGAATGCCCGCTGCATCAAGGTCTGTTCGATGCCAGATCGGGTGAGGCGGTCGCCGCCCCGGCGCGCGTGAAGCTGCGCATGCTGCAGTCCCGGGTCCTGAATGACATGGTGCAGATATTGATCTAGGGCCGAAAGCCGTGGCCGAAGTCGACCCATGGTAATCTGCTCTGAGAACGAGGACACGATGACATGAGCATTGCCGAATATCCAACCGTGCGGGACGACGTTTTGGCGATACCAAGCTATCCGGGAAACGACCTTCCCGACTCGGCGGCGAATGAAATCAAACTCAATTCGAACGAAAATCTGTTCGGCCCATCGCCCAAAGTCTATGAGGCCATTCAGGCAGAACTGGCCCAGGAAAATCTTCAGTATTATCCAGCGGTTGAAGCGCGAACACTGAACGCGGCGCTGATGGCTCACCACGGCCTCGCCCCGAATTCGGTTCTGTCGATGGGCGGCGGTGAGTTGATGCTGCCCACGATTTTGCAAAGCTACGTCGAATCGAAAAGCGAAACGCTGTGCTACGATGACGGGTTCCCGAAGTACCTCAACTATTCCCTGATGGCCGGGGCAAATCTGACCAAGGTCCCACGCGAAGGAGATGCCGTAGAGCAGATATTGGCCGCGGTCACGCCTGAGACCAACGCGGTGCTTATCGACAATCCGGGCAATCCCTCCGGCAGGCTTTTATCAATCGAGAGCATCCAAAACCTGAGAGACAAACTACGCCCCGATATTCTCATGGTTCTGGACGAGGCTTATGTCGAGTTCTGTGATTTCGGCAACGCCGGACTGTTGCTCGCTCAGGAACGTAACAACGTTCTCGTGGTTCGAACCTTCTCAAAGGCATATGGACTGGCCGGAATGCGTGTTGGCTGGGTGACAGGACACCCTGACCTCATAGCGCCGCTACGCCGGGTCCTGCCGTCCTTTCCCATCCCGCGCCTGTCCTTGGTTGCAGCATTGGCTGCTTTGGAAGATCAAGCCTTCCTCCGGCAAAGCGTCGCCGAAATCCGGCGGCTGCGTGACCTTACCGCCGACCGCCTCCGCTTGGCGGGGTGGGAGGTTGGCCCAACCGAGGGGAATTTCATCCTTATCCGCCCGGGCAAAAACGGATCGGACGCGTTGAATACCGCCTTCTCAAATCTGACCGAAG
>JANQQM010000143.1 GCA_028289365.1 Salaquimonas sp.
GGAAAGTCTTGCTGCGGCAGCCGCATTCAATGAAAGTCTGGGCCTGCCGGCACCGACGACGGTGGAAGATCCGCAATGCGTCAATACCACAGGTGGCTGGCTGGTGCTGATCGTCGGCCTCGCAATCGTGGTGTTCCTGTCGTACAATATCAAGGTCTGGGGCCTGCCCCTGGTTTTGGTCGCAATCCTGATCTCCATCTACACCATCGTCACCGTGCTCGTCTGGTACGTTTATGGCGTCGAAGACATCAACAAGTACTTTGTGACCAAGCTTGCCGGTGAACCACGATTGCTGGCAGATGGACGCCCACGGGTCCATGATGTTCTGGTAAACAATTCATCCGGACTGCTTGGCCGGTTCATGGACATCGTCCTGAACACGATCTTTCCCTATCTTGTTCTCGGTTCGCTCTTTGGCAGTTCTGCCGGCGGAAAGTCGCTCATAAAACTTGCCTTCCGCTGGACCCGGCATCTGCGCGGCGGACCGGCACACGCAGCAATTGTCTCCTCCGCAATGTTCGGAACCATTTCAGGCGGCCCAATCGTCAACGTGCTGTCGACCGGCGTCCTCACAATTCCAATGATGTTGAAGCGCGGATTTTCCAAGGTATTTGCAGGCGGTGTGGAGGCCGCGGCATCATCGGGCGGCTCGATCATGCCGCCGGTGATGGGCGTGGCTGCCTTCGTGCTCGCTTCACTGACCGCAGTGCCCTATTCAAACGTGATCATTGCCGCGCTTATTCCTGCGGCGGCATATTTCTTCTGCCTGTTCCTTTCTGCCGTCTTCCAGTCGCGGAAGCAGAACATTACCGCAATCGGCGAGATTACGGAGGACATGATTCTTGATCGCCAGGACATTCTCAACCTGATCATGATTTTCGGTCCGATCCTGCTAATCCTGTTCCTGCTCCTGACCCCGAAAGATGCTGTCGGTTGCGGATTGCTTGGAGGCATCCTCGGGGCCGAACGTGAATTCACGGATGCAGGCTGCAAGGTAATCAGCTTGAGCTGGATACAACAGGCGATCCAGAATGCTGCCGGGTCAGCGGGGGCTGCCGGATGGTGGGCGGTAATGCTGCTGTTTGGCCTGTTGTTCGTGGACCCGGAAGTACGTGCGCGACCAGTGAAGATCATCGACGCAATGTCGCAGGCAGGCATTCTGATCTCGACGCTCTACCTGATGTTCCTGGCCGTTTCGATCATCGACTTCTGCCTGTCCTTTACCGGCCTGCCGGTATTCCTTGCCCTGGATGTGCTGGAGTGGCTCAACAGCCTTGATCTTGGTGGCAGCGGATCAGTTCTGTTTCAATTCGTAGCCCTGTTGATGACCATGCTGCTTGCCGTGCTCCTGGGAATGGGCATGCCGGCAGTCCCGGCCTATATCAACGCCGCACTCCTCATGGGACCGGTCCTGGCGGGATTGGGCCTGTCGCTGTTCACGGCACATATGTTCATCTTCTACTTTGCAGTAGCCAGCGCAATCACGCCGCCGGTGGCACTGGCAGCCTTCGCCGCTGCGACGATCACAAAAGCCGAGCCAATGGCGACCGGGTTCTCGGCGGTCAAATCCGGGATCGTCATATTTGTCGTACCGTTCGTTTTTGCTTTCTATCCCGAACTGTTACTGATTGAGGAAGCAATCCTTGACCCGCAGGCGACCGGTGGCGAAATCTATTTGCCGGGCTATGATGGTCAATTGCCCATTGGCGAACTTTCAATTCTACTTGGGCGCCTGGTGCTGGCGCTCTATCTCCTGTCGTCAGCCCTTGCGAACTTTGACCGCCACGCTTTGCCAGGTTGGGAAACTGTCGCGAGAATAGTCCTCGCTGTGTTGTTGATGGCTTCGACCGAGATCGTCTGGATCGGCGCACTAGTTGCAACGCTGGTCCTGTTCTTCGTCCACTACAAATCGCGAGCTCCCGTCGAAGCTGCCTAGATGACCGATTATTTTACGCCTCCCGATCACGCTGGAACCAAAACATTTCAGAACGGTGGGCATATCTTCAATTGAACGATTGTTCTTTCTCCTGTTTGCTAACCGCTGGACAGCAAATCCTTCTCAAGCACACCATCTTTCATGATGACGGGCATGTATTGGCCCTGCCCTGTCAGAAGCGCGATATCGGTGAGCGGGTCACCATCGACAACAATCAGGTCCGCAAAAGCTCCCGGCACCACCATGCCGATCTTGCCTTCTTGCCCAACCGCCTGCGCAGCATGGATTGTTGCCGACCGAATGACCTCAATTGCCGGTAAATAGCGGGCGCGAAGCGTAAACTCGTCTGATTGATAGCGATGCATGTCTCCAAGCAGGTCACTGCCATAGGCCATCAACACACCGGCATCGGCCAGGATTTCCAGGGCGGAAAGACCGGCGCTTCTCACATCTTCGATCTTGGCAACCGATTCCGGTGGGAGACCTAGCTCTGCGCCAAGCTTCGCAAGCATTTCGAAGGTAATGTTGGTCGGAACGGCAAATGCCCCACTTTTCTTCATGAACCGCGCTGTTTCCGGTTCAATGAGATTGGCGTGTTCAACCGATTTCACACCGCATTCGACAGCCCGCCTGATTGATTCATCGGTGTAAAGATGCGCTGCCACATAGGTTTGCGCGTTTTTGGCTTCCTCTACCGCCGCCTTCATTTCATCTCGCGAAAACCCCAGGAAGGCGATCGGGTCTGTTGGGGAAGATACACCGCCATTGGCCATGAGTTTTATGAATTCGGCGCCACCCTTGATCTCCTCACGCGCAACACGGCGCACCGCATCAACGCCGTCGACGACACGACCCAGTGCCCCGACCTTGTCGGCATAATAATCGACATCCCGATGGTGAAAACGGCCCCGGTAATCGGTATGACCGCCGGTTTGTGACAAGGCCTTACCGCAGATAATCAACCGCGGACCTTGGATCGTTCCTTCCTCGATTGCCATTTTCAAACCAATATCCGCACCGCCAAGATCGCGAACAGTCGTAAAACCGCGCATCAGCATGCCCCGCATGATTTTTGCAGCACGCAACGAAACGAGCGTATTTGGCAGCTCAGCATTCGCTGCAAGATTTGCCAGGCACGCGATCACATGAACGTGGCAGTCGATCAAACCGGGCATCAAGGTCTTGCCTGCGAGATCGATGACCCTCGCTCCGGTGGTTGATGCACGTTTGCCGGTCACCTCCTTGATGAGGTTTCCTTCAACGATGACATCCTGGTCCTCAAGTGCTGTATCTTCGCGGCCATCGAGCACACGAGCATTACGAAAAATGGTTACGGATTCTGGCATTGGTCCTGGTTCCTGGCAGCGGCAAGATCACTCGCGATCAAGGTTTATGAGGTCGTCTTTTTCCGGATCGCTCAGGTTCTCTCCCAAATGATACGCCTTGTGCGGCCCGACCCACGGCTTCTGCCAGTCGCCCAGCCCGAAATTCCGATTGTCCAGGTAGCCGCGCATGAATGTATTGCAATTGGTCACGGAGTCGTACACCGGCAAACCGGTTTCATATCTAAGCGCATCGGCATAGGGGGGTAGTTCTGTGCATTCGAGCAGAATGCATTCTACTTTCGGGCGGTCTCTCAGGAACTCTTTTGCCAATTCAATAACGCCGGGTTGAACCTTTTCGCAATCGACCCTGCGACCTTGCGCAACAGCCTCAAACCCCGGCACATTCTCGCAGCCGACAATCTGCAATCGATGGCTATGCTCGCGCAATCCGCTGAGCCTGTCCAACTCTGATTCGACCGCTTCTAGGCTCTTGCTGTTCGCCGTGAAGACAGCAATTTCGGCATCGCTGTTGATCGAGTGTATCATTGAGTGGAGTTGGCCAAGGCAGGACATGAACACAGGCTTGTCAGTGTGGTTTCTGACGAAATCCTGAATATTCAGCATGAATCCGCAATCGCCGGTAATTCCGCTCACCTTTTTCTCGTTCAGGAACTTGACCGCCTTTTTGCAATGCTCCCAGACCTCTTCTGAAATTTCTCCGGATTGGCAGATCTCGAAGGTCAGCCCGGGAACCGCCCGGTAAACGACATCAAAATCAAAGGTATCCGGATGATCTATATCGCCAAGAGCAGGTGGATAGTCATAGTCCAGCCTGATCACACCGAGTACCGGCGGTTTCCTTTTTTGACGTTCATCCATTTTGACAGCCAACTCCGAATTGCCCTGTAAACATCCCAGCATTTGGTCACCTGATCATCAAACGTCGTAAGGTTCAAGCCATCTCGGGACGCATTGCCTTTGGCATGGTCTATTACAGGTTTCGACGAAGTTCCGGATATTACCGATCATTAAGTAGACATGGATTCAGCAATCCTGATAACCCGGGCCGACGGTTATGAGGTCGCGCTCAAGACGACCCATTCGGGAGGAGAGCCGTCTTTAGTCCTCGGCATGGCAAGCTCCGCCATTTGGAAGTCATGCCGAGGACGCAGTTCCGATCAACTGGCTTCGGAGATTAAATTTGTCCGATATAACTAATAATGCCCGCCAGGATGGAGGTCCGGCGGGCATCATTTCCCTCGCGGGGAAGGAAACACATGGTCTATCCACCAACGTATTTCCAAGTTGGTATACGCGCGTTTGGTGTTCTGGATTGGTCTGGCCAGTACAAAATAAACTCTTCGATCAACCAAGCTGACGGATGTCTTGGACACGAAGTGTGACGAAATGCACAGCAAAACAAAACGAAATGTCACATATTGTTGGTCAAGGAGCCTGAACCACTCCCCAGAGCAAAACCAAGACCTCCCTGTAAAGAAGAACCCGGCCACGCGCCGGGTTCTCTTTTTGTGTCTTTGAAAAGATTTCCTTCAGGTTCGAAATTCGGCATCAAGTTGAAAACGCGCCGCCTGCAGTTAGGGTATCGCGGCAATTGACGGAGCCAGCATTGAGAACAAACCGCATCACCGTCCTCTGGATGTTCGCAGGATTGCTGCTGGCCCTGGCAGCTCCCTTTGCTGCTTTCAGCGCCGAGTTGGATTTCGAAGGCACATTTGAGAACAGAAGGCTTGATGACGGGAAATGGTATCTCAAACAGATTCACCAGCCAGCTATCCAGCAGGACATCGTGCGCAGCGGCGCCTACGCCCTGAGGCTGAGCGGCAGGCCTGAATTTACCTGCCGCCAAGGCCGCCCACCCGGCATCTGCATGCGCAATCAGATTCGCCTGGGTACCAAGTACCGCCTAAAGGCCGGTACGCCTGCCTGGTATGGCTTCAGCCTGCGGGTTGAGGGCAAGGTTCCTCGCCGGGGATCGATCCGCACCATACTGGCAGAATGGAAGGAACATGGCGGAGCCAGCCCGTTTGCAGCACTGCGTTACGACAACGGCGTTCTCCATCTTTCTGTCCAGGATAATCGTTGCCGATCGCTGGTGACAATGGGGTGGGAACAGGCTGAGGCCTTAACCGCATCAACAGCTTCGGCAGACATAAAGCCAAACTGTCGTGATCGTTTGAACATCGAGGCCGCACAGCCCCTGCCCGATCCGCACGGCCGATGGGTTGACCTTGCGGTCTTCATCAAACGCGATCTTGTCGATGGCATCGTGGAGATTTGGGCAGACGGAAAATTCATTGGCCGCGTCACCGGTCCGATTGGCAACGATGCCAAAACCCGTTGTAGGGAGGATCGCCAATGTCTGGCTCGCACCGACCCGACCCAATATTTCAAGGCAGGAATCTATGCTGACATTTGCGCATCTCCTGGCATAGAAGCCGGCGGCGAAGATGTACGTTTCTGCCGGGATGGAGACATAGCGGTCTATCTGGACAATATCCGCCGTGGAAACAGCCGTCAGGAGGTCGACCCTACCCTGCTGGATCCCAGATAAGGCGCCCGGACACCTGCTTCCTAGCTTCTAATTCATGAAACAATTCCGACCCGCCTAGCCCATATGCGAGTACATCAATCGACCCGGTATACCAACTTCAGCGCGTAGAATTTTGCCGGTTTCGGACTCGGTAATGAACAACTCGGAATTCTCTTCGCCACCGAATGCCAGGTTCGTGGTGGTCATTCCGGTCTCGCTCTTGACCCGATAAACCGGTTCGCCGGTCTGGCTAAACCCCCAAACGCAGCCATTGCCCGCATGGGCGACCCAAACACCACCGGTATTGTCCAATGCCATGCCATCAGGACCGGACAGGCCGCCGGACAACTGAATGAAGATACCAACTTTTGATACACCCCCATCGACCATGAGCGGCAGACGCCAGACGCTGTTGCCGCGGGTCATCGCCACGTAAAGGACATCCTCATTTTCATTCAACACCAATCCATTCGGGCTTGGACCTGAATCGATCAGGAGATCCAGACGCTTTGTATCCAGGTCGTAGCGATAGACTCTGCCATTGGGCATATGCATGCCACTCTGACCCTGATCGGTGAAGTAAAGCCGTCCCTGACTGTCAAAGAACAGATCATTGCATCCACGGAAGTGCTCTGAATTTCTGTGCCAGACGACCGGTTGAACACTACCGGTTTCAGTATCCAGACACATGATCCCGTTCTTGTAGTCCGCCAGGAAGACACGGCCGTCCCGATGGATTTTCAGCCCGTTTGGCCAGCCATCATATTGGGTAACCAGCGTCCATTCGCCATCCGGCGAAATACGAAAGATCCGGCCATAGGGGATATCAGTCACCCAGAAATTGCCATCCAGATCAAAGCTCGGCCCTTCTAGGAAGCAATCGATCTTGTGTCCCGGCTTGTTTGCTGTCGCCCATTCCGTATCCGTGTCCTTGATCCGGAACGCATCCGGCATACTGGTCCAGACCCTGGCTTCTATCGTCTGCGGTGGCGGATACAGTGACATTGCAACTCCTTGGCGTTGGATTTTGCCGCAGTCGACTTAAACACGAGAGTACCGGATCGGAAACTGTCCTGTCTCCTAGTCCGACAAGGAGGCACTGGTGAGCAGGCGGATAAGCTCTTTGCAGGCGACACTTGGCTTCTTGTTCGAGGAGGATAAAAGGTAGTATCCAAAATTGGGTCGGTGAATCGGCGGCCCCAACCTGACAATTTCGCCGGAATTTACCAGATTGTCATCCAGTCCGACATAACCCAATGCCACTCCCTCACCACATCGAACCATGTCCAGGACAGTCGGGTAATTATAAATGTCCCTGTTTCTGGGTATTTCAGGCATCTGAACTCTGTGATGCGCAAACCATGACTGCCAGGTCATCCAACCGTAATTGTAGGGATCGCCATGTTCCAGCAACCATTCAGGTTCAAGGGTGCCAGCCAGGTTGTTTTCGTCGATTACGGGATTGCGTCTCAAGAAATCAGGTGAGGCAATCACATGTGTCGTCTCGGTAAAGACAAGACGTGCTTCCTTTCCGGGCCAATCACCAGTCCCAAACTGGATGGATAGATCAATATTTGAATCCTCAAAATCGGCATAGTTTTCAGCGGTCAGAAAGTTGATGCCTGCACCGCCGACAGCACCTCTCATCGCTGTTATCTGAGGCATCAACCACATATGCATGATGCCGAATGACGCCCCTATAACGATTTCGTCTTCCCGCATGGAGGCAAATTTTCCAAACCCCAGCTCCAATCGATCAAATACAGGGGTAACCAAGTCAGCAACGGCATATCCATCTGCGCTCAACTCTACTGAATTTCCTTTGCGCTTGAATAGAGTGACCCCCATCCATTGCTCCAGATTGGATATATGACGGGTAACCGCGGGCTGGGCCACACCAAGTTCTTCCGCCGCGCGCGTAAAGCCCCCTGTCCTGGCAGCAGCTTCAAATGCCAGGAGTGCATTAAGTGGCGGCAATCGTCGGCGCATAGCCTACTATCCAATCATAAAATAACAAAATTTTATCCTAGCCTATTATTTTTGGGGATTTTGGCCAATAGAGTTATCATTTATTTTTACAGCCAATAGGAAGGAGACTTTTCGATATGGACAAGGTTGCCTTTACCCAGATGAAGGACGGAACCAGGGAAGAGTACGAATTCCTGACGGCCCACGAAATCAAGCATACCAGTCAGACCGCCGACCGCCTGTTGCAGGCGCTGGTCGATTTGGACCAAAGCCTGTCCGGCTACCAAATCACGCGGCTAGGGCATTCTGTCCAGACTGCAAGCCGGGCATGGCGCGACGGTGCAGATATCGATTGGGTTGTTGCAGCGCTCCTGCATGATATTGGCGACATCTACGCTCCCTATAATCATGATGAATACGCTGCCACGATCCTGAAGCCCTTTATCCGGGAACAGTGTGCCTGGTGCGTAAGCACGCATGGCGATTTTCAGATGCTGTACTATGGACATCATCTGGACGGCTTCGATCAGCACAAGCGGGAACGGCATCGCGGCCACATCTATTTTGATGATTGCGCTGAGTTCTGCGAGCGCTGGGATCAGGCAAGTTTCGACCCGGATTATGACGACCTTCCGCTCGAATTTTTTGCCCCCATGGTACGGGAGGTATTTGCACGAAAACCTTATGACCCTGAAGTAGTGCTCGAAAACGTGCGCAAGCCGTTGACGGATCCAACGGTAGCGCAGTCCAGAAGTTCGACCCCATAGCGGGACGCGTCACGATGACCACACCCGACTCGCCAAACGAGTTAAAACGGAAGGTCTGGAACTTCACGCCGCCCCTACCCTTGCAGCTGGCACCCTATTGGGACTGGCCTTTAAGACCGCTTGCATCCATTGCCTATTTGCTCAAAAGCTGGAACCCGCTCGGTACCCGTCTCATCTTTCTTGTCATAGCCGTGATCAGCTGGACATGGTTTACCCCTGATATATCCCGGGCAAAGACAGTTGAATTTGGTTGGATATTCGAAGTCTGGCTGAAAAACATCATGCTCCTCACCGTGGTTGCCGGTGGTCTACATCTGCTGTTGTGGACACTAAAGATTCAGGGAGATGAATATCGCTACGACATGCGCCCGATGATGAAAGGCGCCAAGATTTTCTTTTTCAAGAATCAGGTCCATGACAACATGTTGTGGTCATATGTGGCGATCCACTTTCTGACCTTCTTCGAATGTCTGATCTGGTGGGCTTACGCCAATGGCTGGGCAACCATGATCACCTTCGAAAGCAACCCGGTTTGGTTTCTGGTGCTGATTGTCTTGATACCAATCTGGGCGGGCTTTTACTTCTATTGCCACCACCGTCTGCTGCATGTCGGATTTCTGTACAAGCATGTGCATTCCTGGCATCACAAGAACTTCAGCACCGGTCCCTGGTCCGGATTGGCAATGCATCCGGTGGAGAGTTTTGTACTGGTAACCGATACGCTTTTGTTCCTGCTGATACCGGCTCACCCCATTCATGTACTTTTTCTGCTCTACCACCACGGTGTCGGCGCGCCGACCTCCCACGCCGGATTCGAGAAAATGAAATCCGGCAGAAAATACGGTTTCGAACTGGGTGACTTTTTTCATCAGCTTCACCACAAATATTTTGACTGCAATTACGGAACCTGGGAGACGCCCTGGGACAGGTGGTTTGATACATTCCATGATGGCACCCGGCAGGGAGACCTGCTGGTGAAGGAACGCCGCAGGAAAATCTGGGCCGACAGGTGACGCCTCAGTCGCACGTCACAGGAACATCAGCGCTCAGTGGGGTTATGACAGCAATCGCCTCACCGCAGGCTAAGACGCGTCCGTATCGCGCAATAGCCGCTCCACCCAGTTCGGCACGATCTCACTGGCATTACCATATGCATTACTGTGGAATGCGCGCGCCAGTTCAGTCGGCTCGAGATTGAGCTCAAACGTCTCGGCGCCATATTGAGCGGCGTGTTGTACAAACTGGGCTGCCGGATACACATTGCCGCTCGTCCCTATCGCGGCAAAGACGTCGCAATCCTCTAGCAATTGGTAGATCCGATCCATCTGGTAAGGCATCTCGCCGAACCAGACAACGTCCGGGCGCATGCTGCCTGCGTGCTTGCAAGCCGGGCAGATGCTGTCGATCGACAGATCTTCCAACCAGGCATAGCGTTCGCCACAAGCCCTGCACCAGGCACGCCGTAGTTCGCCATGCATGTGAATCAAGGCATTTGAACCGCCGCGCTCATGCAGGTCATCAACGTTTTGCGTCACGATTGTCACGGTGCCGGCCCAGTCTCTCTCAAGCCGCGCAAGCGCCGTGTGGGCCGAGTTTGGTTCGACGTCAAGCAGCGCTGCTCGACGGGCATTGTAAAAGGAATGGACCAGATCCGGGTCCCTGGCAAAGGCTTCCGGCGTAGCCACATCTTCCAGGCGATATTGGGACCAGACCCCGCCTCCGCCGGTTGAACTGCCACGAAAAGTATCAAGCCCGCTTTCGGCCGAGATGCCGGCTCCTGTCAGGATCACGATGGAGGATGAGAGATCAGAACTGGTCATGTTTCAGGGGTGCCACGAAAATGCACAAAATTCCAGAACGCAAATAGTAACTCGCTTTGGTCTGCTTGCGTTAAAAGTAAATCATGGTGTCCGTTTCTGAAACGTCCGCGATCGAACCTAGATCGCATTTACCATTTTGAAATCGATAGCCAATATCCTCTGCGATAGTCCCCTTTCCTCTTTAAAGTAGCGAAAAATGACCGACATTTTCCCCTCGGATTTCAAAATCACCGCGGTTCTAATAGGCATTCATTGGATACCACTGCTGCTTGCCGCCTGGGTCTGGCCACTAAAGAAACTCGACTACTCATTCTCGTCAGCGGCAACGCTCCTTTTCACCATCCTGGCCTGGATAGTCGTGGCTGGCTGTCTTCTGCTCTTTTCCGACGTACAGGCGAATGGACGGCAAATGACCGGGTTTGCCGCTTATCTGATTTATTCGTTGATGAGTTTCGGTGCAGTACCTATTGCGATTGTTGCGATCCACATATTTGCGGGTCGTTCGCTGGGCTTGTGGATACGCGCCGTATTGCGCGGAGGCCGGTCGCACGGCGCTAGCCAGAAAAGCACAATGACTTTTGGTCGTTAGAGGTCCGTTTCAACACTGACACCACCATCGCGGAGACCACGCCGTCATAATTGCCTTCGCGTAATGCATCAGCCATTGGCTGTCTCCAAACAAATTTGCCTTTTCGCCAATAATGGTCAGTACACAATGACTTCGGCGGTGGAACATTCCGGTTCTGTGACTGGGTCCAGAACAAGCAGCAGCCTCGTCTCGCCCGTACCCTCAATCGGTGGGGACCGATGCAATAGGCCAGAATTTGGTTTTTCCGGCCAGAGCTTGCCTCGCAACAGCATTGCAGAGCCGGTCGGAACCGTATTTACATGGATCGGTTCCGGCCCATCAGTCGACAGGCCATATTGCGTACCTGAACCTCGATAGGTGCAGACAAGGCGGGCGGTAACCACATCAACATGGAACTTGCGACAGGCATTTGTTGTGACGACATCGAAACGTAACTGAAGATGTGATGTCGGCAGGATGTCATTGAATATCGCAGCCAATGCCGAAGCATCGTCTATCAACATGTTCCTTTCCGCACAGTCCGGCGTACCGCATACATCACAAATCTTCTCAACCGCATCGCCCACATTGCCGGGCGGGATTGTAATACGCGCTTTGGGTAGATTATCCGGCTCCAATCCGTCGATCCAGGTTTGGAATCTCGACAATGGACGACGCTTCCAGATCGCGGCGGCGCAGCCAGGCTGCAGGATCGCCGACAAGCCTTCTGGCTTGGGAGAAATGCTGACGCCGGTAACAATATCTTCAATTTGTTCTTGAACCAGCGTCATGCAGCGGCTTCCCTCGGCCTCCAAATCGGAAGCGGATCCGGAAAAGTCGGCAATTCTTCGAGACTTGAAGCTGTGTCAGCTGGAACCAGGCAAGCATCCAACCGTGCTTTTAGCGCAGGCCAGTCAATGCCAGAACCGATGAAAACAATCTCCTGCCGGCGATCGCCCCAGGGTTCCTGCCAATGTGCCTGGAGGTAAGCCACCGCGCTGTCATGCGTTGGCCGGTGTTCTTCCGGAACGGAGGCCCACCATCTTCCGAGGGGCGAAATTGATGAAAGCGCGCCGGCCAGCGAAAATTCGATCACCCATTCCGGGCGGGTGGCAATCCAGAAATGACCCTTTGATCTGATAACGCCGGGCATTTCGGCGTTTAGAACCTTTACGATCTTCTCGGGAACAAACGGCTGGCGCGCACGATAGACATAGGAAGCGACGCCATATTCTTCCGTTTCAGGAACATGATCGGCAAAGCCGTAAAGTTCCTTTGCCCACATTGGGTGTTCATGCGCCTTTTGAAAGTCAAAAAGCCCGGTATCCAATATGACCTCTGCAGCGACATCCGAATGATCCGTCTCGACGATCCGGGCATCGGCATTCAGACTGCGAATGATCTTGCGTGCGGCATCAGCACGCTCAGGCCCGGCATCGCTGACCTTATTCAGGATAACGACATCGGCAAACTCAATCTGGTCGGTCAGAAGATGAACGAGCGTTCGCTCATCTTCATCGCCGAGCACTTCGCCCCGATCTCGCAGAAAGTCATGGGAGGAATAGTCGTTTAGTAGGTTCACAGCGTCAACCACCGTGACCATGGTGTCTAGCCGCGAGACGTCTGCTAGGCTTTCTCCAGCCTCATCGCGGAATTCGAACGTCGCGGCGACAGGGAGTGGTTCCGAAATCCCGGTGGATTCAATCAACAGATAGTCAAACCGGCCTTCTGCGGCCAGGCGGCGAACTTCGTCGAGCAAGTCATCGCGTAAGGTACAGCAAATACAGCCATTGGACATTTCCACCAACGTCTCGTCAGTCCGGCTCAACTCGGTGTCAGCGCGGACAAGATCGGCATCGATATTTACCTCGGACATATCATTGACGATCACCGCAACGCGCCGCCCTTCCCGATTGTTCAGGACACGATTGAGCAATGTGGTTTTACCTGCTCCAAGGAAGCCGGAAAGGACGGTGACGGGTAATCGGGAATCGGACATGATGCGCACCTCAACAATCAATCTTTTTCACGTAACTTGCATAGTTACTAGATTAACGCAACCGAAATTGTTACATGAAATATAAATTGACCGAAAGCTGTTGAAAATGAAGCGAAATAGCCGCCTGTCCCTTGCATTGCATACGCTGAGCCATATGGCTGCAGAACCAGAAAACTGGCAAACATCGGCAGATATTGCTGCGCATGCAGGTACCAACCCGGTCGTCGTGCGGCGTGTCTTGGGCAGATTGAGGGAGGCAGGCTTGCTCTCGTCGGAAAGGGGTCATGCCAAGGGATGGCGGCTCGCTCGCCCGCCGCACGAAATTACGCTTGCAGACATCTATGTTGCTTTGGAAGAAAGCATTGTTGCGTCAGATCAAGACGTGAAGAAGTCCCCTTGTTCCGTCGAGACCGCATTGCATCAGCAGATAACAAACATCATGGAAGAAATCGAAACCAGCCTGATCGAACGATTGGCTGAAACCACAATCGCAGACATGGACAAAATCAAGTCCTAGATACTGGAAAGTAAGATTGTCTGCGACATATCCCGATTGTCACGATACCGACAATCCGGTCACCCACCTGACATATTCGCCAATGTATCATGGTCTTCCGAGGGTCGAGCAGACCTGTACTTAGAGAGGAAATTGCAATGAGTTTCTTTGCGTCGCTGTATCGCCTGGCGTTCAATGCGGTTGCCGGCCTGTGCATGTTGTCGACGGCCAGCTATGCCTGCACCGGAATTACGCTCAACGGCGCTGACGGAACGACCGTATTTGCTCGCACGCTGGAATGGGGAACGTTTGACCTGACGCCTGATCTGGTGGTCATCCCGAGGGGTACCGAATTAAGCGCAGAGGAAATGCCCGACGGCGCTGACGGGCATCGCTGGAAAACAACCTATGGCGTTGCCGGCATCACGGCGCTGGGCAAGACGCTATTTGGCGACGTGATGAATGAACAAGGCCTGGTGGTTGGGGCTTTTTATCTTCCTGGCTTTACGGAGTATCAGCCCTACGACCCGTCGAAGGCCGATATCTCCATGAGTTCGTCCGATGTGTCCGGCTATCTGGCATCGCAATTTGCAACAGTTGCGGAAGTAAGAGATGGGCTGGACAAGATCCGGGTCGTGCCCGTAATTGAAGAAGCTATAGGTATCCCGCCACCGCTACATTACATGGTTGCCGATCCCAGCGGCGATGCAATCGTCATTCAATATATTGATGGCGCTCCGAAAATCTTTGAGGCCCCGCTGGGCGTGATTACAAATGCGCCGAACTATGATTGGCATGTTACGAACCTCAACAACTATCTGAACCTTTCCGCAATCGCCTTGCCGCCAGTCGAAGCCGCAGGTCAGAAATTCGCGCCGCTTGGTGCCGGCAGCG
>JANQQM010000146.1 GCA_028289365.1 Salaquimonas sp.
ATCCGATATTCGCGACGAACACCGCCTGGCCCGAAAGGAATGCCTGATTGTCGCCGCCGCCGTCGTAAGTTGTGACACCCGGTGCAAAGAGGTCCGCATCCCACGCATCCTTGATCCATTCCAGGTAGGCGCGCGTCTCGTCCGAGGCGATGGTTACTGTCTTGCCATCGTCATCGGCAACCCGACCGCCGAAAGACTGCATGACAGCCACCTGTGTATTGGCGTCGCCGACATTCGACAGGGCAAGCGCCAGGGGGCTGACACCGGGCGTTCCTTTCACTTGTTTCGCCTGATCGACAAATTCATTCCAGGTTGCTGGCGGCGCTGTGATCCCGGCGGCCTCCAAAACATCCGTCCGATAGATTAGCATGTTGGCGAAAACCCCGAACGGGATGCCGGTGATCTTCGGGTCATCTTCGGTGCCAGTATTGCCGACTGTCTGTGCCGCCCCGAGCCATCCGCCATTGGCCTCACCAATCTCGGCAAATGTGTCGTTCAGCGAAAGAAACACGTCCTGGGCCGCATAAATTGGCAACCACTCGGTCGAAATGTCGACCAGGTCCGGCAATGCGCCTGAGGACACGGCGGCGCCAAGCTTGATGTTCAGATCGCCACCGTTCACAAAGACAAGTTCGACATCAACGCCGTTCTCTGTGGCCCAATCCCCAACCGCTTCTTCGATGGCTGCGTTTGCCTCATCGGAGAAGACCAGATTTGCCCAGTAGGTCAGCTCTGTTCCGTCAAAGGGTTTGTCCTGCGCGATTGCCGAATTGGTCATCAATGTCGCCACCAAGGCAGCGCCGACAACCGCGCCTTTGATCATCAGATTCATGGTCTTCCTCCACCATTGCATTGTTTTAGCTACAGTATGGTCTTGTATCATACTTGTATCATACTTGTATTAATCTGTATGAATGGTAGTGGTATTATTGTCAACAATTTACGCGCGGCGTTATGAACTGGTATCGTTGTTTCACTTGCCCGCTAACAACGCAGGGAAAACTCTCATGAAACTTGGTGTTAGTCACCGCAGAGCGTCGCATCTGAATGCCGAACATCTCTCTTTCTTGCGCGCAATGGGTGTCGAGAGTTTGGAGGCGCGTATTCACAGTAAGGATGCAACGCTGGATGAGCTCCTGCGAATCAAGGAATTCGTAGAGGGATTTGGAATTGAGTTACATGAAATCATGCTGGAAGACCTGCATAATTCGCCCGAAATCTGCCTCGGATTGCCCGGTCGGGACGAGGCCATGGAACGGCTAAAGTCCTTTATCGAGGATCTCGGTAAGGCGGGCATCCGGCACACGACCTATTGCTGGTTTACGGGGCGTGAGCCGGCTTTCGAGACTGAGCGGCGCGTAACGCGAGGGTGCCCAACACGCGGCTTCGACCTTGAAAAGGTCAAAGCCATGCCGAATGCCTATGACAGAGAGTATACCGAAGCGGACATGTGGGCGGAGTATGGGCGGTTCATCCGCGACATTCTGCCAGTAGCCGAAAAGGCCGATGTCCGGCTGCAACTCCATCCCAACGACCCACCGGTCGACCATCAAGGGGTGGCGCGCATATTCAAAAGCGCCGATGCCTTCTGGCGAGCGATGGAGCTATCGGATTTCAGTCCCTACAATGGTTTGCTTTTCTGCGTCGGATGCTTTTCGGAGATGTACGGGCCGGACGGCAAGGGCGAGGATATCGTATCCGCCATAGAACGGTTCGGAAGCCGCAACCTGATCCATCAGGTGCATTTCCGCAATACCGACTGCACCCTGCCCGACTTTGCCGAACTGTTCCCTGACGATGGCCATACCGATATGTTGGCGATCACAAATGAACTGGACCGAATTGGCTTCAATGGTATTTTGGTTCCGGATCATGTGCCCGACACATCGGCTCTGGAAGGTGGTGTTAATACCGGAGAGGCCTATGCTTTCGGGTATATCAGGGCGCTCATTCAGGCCGCGCAGAGCCCCGCGACCAAGTGGGATCGCAGCGAGAACTTCGCGTCCCAGTCATAATGTCTCTAGGTTAAGTGTCTCTGTGTTAGACCAGCCCTTTCGGGGCCAGATCGCCGATGGATTTTTCCTCGGCAGCTGCCGTCTGCCGACGAGTGGTCTTAGCTGTCGCAGGGAGGGGTGTGTCGAAAGCATAATCCGGGTTGGTCTTCTGACGTTCCCAAGTGTCAAGCATTTCGCGCCACGCCCCGCGCAGCGTGCGCGGTTCCGGCATGTCGTCTTTGATCTCTTCGGCGAGGAGCGGCAGGTTATAGCAGGGCACACCGGCATACATGTGATGTTCGGTATGCCAGTTCATGTGCCAGTAGAGAAACTCGACAAATCTCGGCAGGCGGATGGACCGGGTGTTCTTGCGGAAATCCGTTGTCGCTTCGGTCAGCCCGCAATGCTGCGTCAGCCCGACGAAGTAGCTCAACCAATTCGCAATGTAGCTGGGCAACGTGAAGATGAGCGGCAGCACCCATAGCCCCGTGGCACCCGCCACGACCAGAATTGCACTGTGAAATGCCAATTGGATTCGTGACCAACGGATCGAGGCTTTGTGCTGCTCGGGTTGATCTTCATGCAAGGCATCCAGCCATTCGTTGGCGGGAACATCGGTCGAGGGCAGCTTCCCAACTGCATCCAGCATCGTCATCCAGATCGTCGACAAAATGCCGCCCTTGCCGAAAGAGCGCCCCGGCTGGGTCAGAAGGTTCAGCGTGAACATCTGCAACAGGAAGGTGCGGCCCACATTCGGATGGGTCGGCAGCAGCACCTCGCGGTCTCCTTCGGGATGCAGCGTGTAGCGGTGGTGATAGGTGTGGCTGGCAGCATAGTCGAACGGGTTCCACCAGCTGATCATACTGAAAAGGTAAAGGAAGGCATCGTTCAGCCGCTTGCTTTGAAACACTGTGCCGTGGCCCAACTCATGCACCGCTGTTCCGCGAAAGAACGAGGCGACTGTTCCGTGGGCAAAAAGTGCAAGCAGAAATAGGCCCCACCAACCCTGCGTCCATGTCACGCAAACCGCAGCACCCGTCAGGCAGAACAAGGCGAAATGGCCGCCGGCCTGTATCCAGCCTTTCCTATCGTCGCGCTTGGACAATTCGCGGAAGCGCGCTGGTGGCATCTTGGAGCGGTACCATTGCGGGTTCAGATCATCTCTTACTTCAGAAAGCGGTCGATATGGCATGAGTGTCGCCTTTTTTTTGGCCAATCTCGGCAAATGTGTCGTTTAACGGAAGAACCACGTCCTGGGCCGCATAGATTGGCAACCACTCGGTCGAAATGTGGGCCAGGTCCGGCAATGCGCCTAAAGACCCGGCGGCGCCAAGCTTGATGTTCAGATCGTCACCAGGGCAGCGCCGAAAACCGCGCCGTTGACCATCAGTTTCATCGTGTTCCTCCACCATTACGTTGCTGTAGATAAAGAGCCATCTTGTATCATACATGTATCTTACTGGTATTAAAATGTATGAATGGCGGTGGCATTATAGTCAACAATTTATGCGCGGTGTTGTGAGTTGGTATCGTTGCTTCGCCTGCCTATAAGAAATGCAGGAAAAACTCTTATGAAACTTAGTGTTAGTCACCGCAGAGCGCCGCATCTGAATGCCGAACACCTCTCTTTCTTGCGCGCAATGGCTGTGGGGAATATATGAACTGGCCTGAATTGGCTTCAATGGTATTTTGGTTCCGGATCATGTGCCCGACACATCGTCTCTGGAAGGCGGAACCAATACCGGGTAGGCCTATACTTTCGCGTATATCAGGGCGCTCATTCAGGCCGCGCAAAGCCTCGCCACCAAATGGGATCGCAGCATGTCCGGCGCTCAGTACATCCCGGCATCCACCATAACGCGAACACTGTCGGCAAAATGCTCTTCCATGAGTTTGCTGGATGCGAATGCATCTCCGCCTTCAATCGCTGCCGCCAGATCGATATGCTTTTGAATGATTGCGACTCGATCGTCTGGCTTCCGCCAGTGCCAACTGCGCGGCCAGAAGGTTTCGGCCAAATCCAAAATGGCGTTGATCACAACAACCAACAGGGGATTGCCGGAGGCGCGTGCAATAGCCGCATGAAACGCCAGATCGTGCCGCATCGTTTTTTCGACATCGTCTTCCAGGGCCGACATCCCCGCAGCATGGCCCACGATTTCTTGCGCCTCGGCATCGCTGCGATGCAACGCCGCGAGCGCCGCAGCACGAATCTCTACAGATTTTCGTACATCATAGACTTGCATGAGGGTCAGTTGTTCAGTCGAGACCCCATGACGGATGAGCATTGACATGGCGTCGTGGCGGAGCTTCGCCACAGTTGCCCGACGCCCTGAATTGAGGTCTATCAGTTGCAATGCCGCGAGCGACCTGAAGGCCTCGCGCACGACCGTGCGTGACACTCCAAGCTCCCGTACGAACTCGGATTCACTGGGCAGAGCGTCGCTCGGATCCAGATCCTGCATCTTTGCAAGGATTGTGTTTACAACAACTTCGACGCGTCCCCCGGGCGATTTTTCTCCGCTTTTTGCGCTCATTTCCTCACTACTGTCAGCAAAATGATGTCGCTCGCTCCTACAAAACGGCAAAATACTTCATACAGGTATTGCCGAGATTGTGAACTGGCAAGAGCTTAGCCAGAATTGGTCAACATTTGCCCGGTTTGGACGAGGTGCTCAAAACAACATCCTGATCCTGCGGTGTACTCTCAATTCTCGGACCTTCGAATTAATCACGTGCTGCCATACGACGGTTCTTGATGACGCAGCTCGTCACACTCTTCGCCCGTCAGGCCGCTTGGGTCGTCGCCATCATCGGCGGTCGCCAGCCTGATCCATGCGTGGATAGTTGCTGCGCAAGGCTCACATTTTCGCGTCGTTATCAATTTGATGAAGTGATCATAAACGGCCAACATTGTCCCACCGGTTGCCAGTCCGAGCACCGATGAAGGACGATCCTGTACTGCTCTGAATAGCAAGCTAGCGGTCAGCGCGACCGCATTCTCCCTGGTTCTTTCCACCAGAACTTTCATCGAACAGTATCGATTGCTTCAATTAGCGCTCCGATCAACGGTCCATCAGCGCCCAATTCCGCCGCATATACCTCGGCAGAAAAGAGTTCCGGTTCTTGGGCAACAAACTCGCGAACTCGTTCAACGTATCCCTCTGACAACCCTACGCTGCCACCGATCGCGTAAAGTCTTATTCCTAGAGTCGCGGTCAGATTAGAGATCAACTCTGCAACCGCGCTGGCAGATCGGTCAAAAATATCGATTGCCCAGGCTTCTCCGCGCCGGGCTCTTTCAAATACCAGTCTAGCGTCGACTGGATGACCGGCGGAGTTGGCCGCAGCGGCTATGGCTTTGCCGCTAGCGACGCTTTCAACTGTTCCAAAACGTCCGCTTCCACATTTGTCGGTACCTAATGATGTTGATGTAAAGCCGAAGTGCCCGGCCAGCCCATCGTCTGATTTCACAATCCGATTGCCCAATACGATTCCGCCGGAAACGCCCGTGGACACGGTAATGTAGGCAAAATCGCTGTAGCCCCTTCCGACGCCGAGTCTGTGTTCGGCCAACGTGGCCGCCACTGCATCGTTCAATACGCTGACCTCGCCATAGGCATCGCTCAACCTGGCGCGAATGGGAAACTTTCTGATATTTCCCAGCGTGTTAACATTCACCGTGTGCCAAGATCCTCCACGATCGACGCGACCCGTCACAGCGACACCAAGCGGCTCTTGCCCGTCGAAGCCGATTTCAGACAATGCGTTGAGCAGTGAGTTCAATTGTTCATCGGGCGACATTGAACCATCCGTCGCATGATGGACTCTTTCGGTCACGGTGCCGTTTTCGTACTTAACCGCAGCGGTTTTTGTACCTCCGAAATCCAGTGCGTAACCAGACATCCCGGTTAAATCTCGAACGCCGGACAGTGTGGCCGCAAATCGCTCAGTCATGACTTCAAGCCGTGTCAATGAGGTGCCTACGGTCACTGAATGGGCGCCAGCCAATACTGCGTTTCGAGCATCTTCTGGAGTGGTGACCCGACCCTCTGCCATAACAAATGCATCAAGCTTGGCAAATTCTCGGATCAACATCAGATCAGGACCAGGGTTGCGGGTTTCCGTTTCAGTTGTGTAGCCCGAGAGTGTGGTACCG
>JANQQM010000045.1 GCA_028289365.1 Salaquimonas sp.
TTGCACTCCGAACCGAAATACCAGGGGGGATCGACTGTCCTGCCGCCGACTTCGTGCAAGCAGGGCTCGATGATCACCCGCTCGCCAATCCGGCTGGCATCGACACCGTTTCCGACTGCTGCGATCTCACCGCACACATCTGCGCCCTGGATGAATGGGAACGTCAAGGCATTGCCCGACCAGCTGGCGTCGGCGGCATCGCTATCGCCCTTTGAATACCAGCCTTTTCTTGTATTCAGATCGGTATTGTTTACCGCCGCTGCATGTACCCGTATCAGGACATCACCGTCGCTCAATTCAGGAACATCGATATCGTCGCGATATTCGAGCTTTTCAAATCCGCCATGGCCGGTCAGTAGGACACCACACATTTTTTCCCGGAGATCACTCATTCTATAGAATCCGAATTCTTGGGGGAAATCAGTCAACCGTTCCGATATGATCAAGTCAATCCAATATTGGTTCCTTGGCTAGAATTTTGGCCAATCCCAGTATCAGCGCGATATCGCCCTCCCGCGAGAGACGGTGGTCTGCATCTTTCACCAGTGTCATTGAGACATTCTCACCCGGCAAAAATTCCGTCAGCTTCATGGCATGCTGCCAGGGAACGTCGGGGTCCTCCATTCCCTGCAGGATGTGGACGGGACAGCCGGTATCGATTTTACCGGTCATGACCCGGTTTTTCTCGCCATCGTCAAACAACGCCTTTGTGTAGACATTCGGCTCGTCGGAATATTCCGAAGGCTCCTCCAGGAATCCCTTTTCCTCCAATTCGGCAAATTGCGATTCCGTCATCTGCGGCGCCATCAGTTCATGGGTGAAATCAGGAGCGGGCGCAATCAGCAACATTGCGTGCAATCTCCCGGATTCACCCCGTTTTGTCAGTTCCTGCGCCATGCGCAGCGCGATCCAGGCGCCCATGGAAGAACCGATCAGAATTTGCGGGCCTGAGGTAAACCGGTCAAAGACGGCAAGGCTTTCCTCAAGCCATTTCGAAATGGTCCCGTCCTTGAATTCACCACCGGAGGCGCCATGGCCGGAATAATCATGGCGGCAATAGGCATGTCCGGTTCTGGCGCACCATTCATCCATTGCCTGCGCCTTGGTCCCGGCCATATCGGAACGATAGCCGCCAAGCCAGACGAAACCGGGATTGGAACCGGACCGGCTGCGAACGGTGATTGAGCGGCTTTCCTGCCCGGTTCCGATTTCTATCGTGTCTTGAGATTCTGCGTCCAATTCCCGTCTCCCTGGCAAAAAACCACTGTTTTTTATTTTACATCGCCTGTTTAAGGATTTTCATGTGATTTTGACACTATTTCGTGCTATTCGAATTACAGGCGGTGCTGCGGGATTAAAAATTTGCCGGACACTGCCTTTTAGCTTTTGACGAAACATCAAGGAGTATACGACCATTCGCAGACCGCATAGAGCACAAGCACCTGTCAAAGATGGACCAAGATCCAACGAAGACATCCGCGTACCAAACATACAGCTTATTGATGCAGAAGGTGAGAACAGAGGGGTTATCGACACCGAATCCGCATTGGCAATGGCAGAGGAAGTAGGCCTGGACCTAGTTGAAATCTCGCCAAACAATGATCCACCGATCTGCAAAATTCTAGATTTGGGCAAATATAAATACCAGGCCCAGAAAAAAGCAGCCGAACAACGCAAGCGACAGAAGACGCAAGAGGTCAAGGAGATCAAGATGCGTCCGAATATCGACGTTCACGATTATGAAGTGAAAATGCGTTCGGTTCGGAAGTTTTTGGAAGATGGCGACAAGGTCAAATTGACCATGCGTTTCAGAGGGCGCGAAATGGCGCACCAGGAGCTTGGGCTCGAAGTGTTGATGCGCGCCCGGGACGAGATCGCCGAGATTTCAAAGGTTGAAGCCTCTCCCAAAATGGAGGGCCGCCAGATGATGATGGTGGTCGCCCCGGCCAAATAGGCACTAAGAAGTCTGGAGTTCGCGCCAGCGCTTCCATATGAAATGGAAATTTCCCGAAATATGAGACCCGCCGGTTCCGGCGGGTTCTTGTAAGCGGAAATCCCGCAGACTTTGTGCGCCGAAGTGGAAATCTTCGGAAACGAAGCCCTTGCACTGCACAAGAGTTCGCTCTATAACCCGCGCGGTTCAATTGTCTGGCAGGGCATGCCATGGCGATTGCAAAGCGAAGCACTGCTTTGGTCGGCGGTGCTTTTTGATTTTCGCGCCAAACCCGCGAACAGAAACAAGGAAACGCAAATGCCCAAGATGAAGACCAAGTCGAGCGCGAAAAAGCGCTTCAAGGTGACTGCGACCGGTAAGGTCAAGGTCCAACAAGCCGGCAAACAGCATGGTATGATCAAACGCTCCAATGCGTTCATTCCCAAGGCGCGCGGTACAACGGTGCTTTCCGATCCGGATGCCCGTATCGTGAAGAAATTCATGCCTTATCAACGCGGTAGAGGTTAAGGGGTTACGACATGGCACGTGTAAAACGCGGCGTGACTTCTCACGCCAAGCACAAGAAAGTTCTCAAGAAGGCCAAGGGTTTTTATGGCCGCCGCAAAAACACAATCCGGACGGCGAAGTCCGCCGTTGAGCGCTCACAGCAATATGCGACACGTGACCGCCGGGTTCGCAAGCGGAATTTCCGGTCGTTGTGGGTTCAACGGATTAATGCAGCCGCGCGCGAGCACGGCCTGACTTATGCCAGGTTTATTGACGGCCTGACCAAGGCTGGTATCGAAGTCGACCGGAAGGTAATTTCGGATATCGCGATCCATGAACCGGCGGCTTTCGCGGCACTTTGCGAGCAGGCAAAGGGCGCGCTTGCCTATCTCAAGGATACGACACCAAATGCTTTTGAAAGCGCCGTGCGATAGGCTGGTGCTAACCGAATAATTCCTACGTTTGAATTCGGAACCCGCGCCGGCCGACAGTCTGCGCGGGTTTTCTCGTTAAACAGAACCAAAAATAAGGGTTGAACAATATCATGTCGGCAATCGGCACATTGGAAGAAGGCACACTGGCTGCCATTGCTGAGGCCAAGGACGAGGCGGCACTTGAAGCCGTTCGCGTTGGTGCGCTTGGCAAGAAGGGCTCCATATCCGGCCTGATGAAGACGCTCGGTGCGATGAGCCCGGAAGAACGCCAGATCATGGGCCCGCAATTGAACGGGTTGAAGCAGAAGATAACCGACGAAATTTCGGCACGCCGTCAGGTTCTGCGACGGATGGAGATTGAAGCAAGACTGGTTAACGAAACCGTTGACGTCACCTTGCCGGTCCGGGCCGCACCTTCGCAGAGCGGACGGATCCATCCGATCAGCCAGGTAATCGACGAAATCACGGCAATCTTTTCCGATCTCGGCTTCTCGGTTGCTGAGGGTCCTGACATTGAAACCGATTACTATAACTTCACCGCGCTGAACTTCCCCGAGGGACACCCCGCGCGTGAAATGCATGACACCTTCTTCATGCAGGAAAAACCGGATGGCGAGCGGCTTTTGCTGCGTACCCATACCTCTCCGGTGCAGATTCGCACGATGGAAAATCAGAAACCGCCGATTCGCATTGTCATCCCCGGTAAGACCTATCGGTGCGATAGCGATCCGACGCATACGCCGATGTTCCATCAGCTTGAAGGTCTGGTGATCGACGAGTCTACCAATGTTGCCCATCTGAAATGGGTATTGATCGAATTCTGCAAGGCGTTCTTCGAAGTCGACAATGTAAAAATGCGGTTCAGGCCGTCATTCTTCCCGTTCACCGAACCATCGCTTGAAGTCGACATTCAATGTGACCGTTCCGGCAATGAAGTTCGCTTCGGCGAAGGCGATGACTGGATGGAAATATTGGGCTGCGGCATGGTTCATCCGAACGTGCTGCGGATGTCGGGTCTCGATCCGGACGTCTATCAGGGCTTTGCCTGGGGTCTCGGCATCGACCGGATTGCCATGTTGAAATATGGCATGCCGGACCTTCGCGCGTTCTTCGATGCAGATGTGCGCTGGATGTCCCATTACGGTTTCCGCCCCCTTGACATGCCGACCCTGTTCGGTGGCCTCAGTTCGTGATCATGTCAGGAGAAAAACAATGAAATTCACCCTTTCCTGGCTCAAGGATCACCTTGAAACTGACGCCACGCTGGCAGAAATTGTCGATACGCTGACGATGATCGGCCTGGAAGTCGAGGACGTCGATGATCGTAGCGCGTTCAAGCCGTTCGTGGTCGCCAAGGTGCTTACAGCGGAGAAACACCCGGATGCCGATAAGCTGAGAGTGCTTACGGTTGATACCGGAACCGGCGATCCGGTGCAGGTGGTCTGCGGCGCGCCCAATGCCCGTGCCGGGCTTGTTGGCGCCTTTGCGGCGCCCGGCACCTATGTACCGGGTATCGATCTAATGCTGGCCGTCGGCAATATTCGCGGGGTCGAATCACATGGCATGATGTGTTCGGAGCGCGAGCTGGAATTGTCGGACGAACATGACGGCATTATCGATCTGCCCGAAGACGCGGTGGTGGGCTCATCCTTTGCGGCCTATGCCGGGCTGGATGATCCCGTTATCGAGATTGGGGTTACTCCGAACCGTCCCGATGCGCTGGGTGTCGCGGGTATCGCGCGTGATCTGGCAGCTGCCGGATTGGGCTCCGTCAAGCCGGTCACCATCACAGAACCGAAAGGCGAACATGATTGCCCCGTTGATGTGAAGCTTGATTTTCCGGACGGCGAGAGCCTGTGCCCGGCATTTGGATTGCGCCTGATCCGCGGCGTCAAAAACGGTCCGTCGCCACAATGGATGCAGCAGCGCCTGCGGGCGATCGGGCTGCGGCCGATCTCGACTCTGGTCGATATCACCAACTATGTCACCTATGATCTGGGCCGCCCGCTGCACGTGTTTGATGCCGGCAA
Organism: Salaquimonas sp.; assembly: GCA_028289365.1. GTDB lineage: Bacteria > Pseudomonadota > Alphaproteobacteria > Rhizobiales > Rhizobiaceae > BOKV01. The sequence continues at coordinate 4,905 of JANQQM010000045.1, forward strand.
GGTCAAGGGTAATCTCGTCGTGCGCCGCGCCAAGGATGGCGAGGAATTGCTGGCACTTGACGGCAAGACCTACACGCTGAACCGGGAAATGTGCGTTATTGCCGATGAGAACGGGCCAGAATCGCTTTCCGGTATCATGGGCGGTGAACATTCCGGATGTACCGAGGAAACCGTCGATGTGCTGGTGGAATCAGCACTTTGGGAGCCGCTTAACATTGCCCGCACGGGTCGCGATCTCGGCATAATCTCCGATGCACGGTACCGGTTCGAACGTGGGGTTGACCCCAGCTTCATGGTGCCCGGCCTTGATCATGCCTGTAATCTCATCCTCGACCTGTGCGGCGGCACGGTGTCGAACCCGGTGATAGCCGGACAGGTGCCGAAACCAGATCTGGAGATTGAATTTCCGGTTTCCGAAATCAAGCGTCTGACCAGTATTGATATCGATCAGGACGAAGCAGCGGCCATTCTGGAACGCCTCGGATTTGAATCCAGGCAAGGAAATGCCGATGGCACATTGACCGTCTCGGTTCCCGGATGGCGGCCTGACGTTTTCGGCAAGGCCGATCTGGTCGAGGAAGTGATGCGGATTTACGGCGTCGACAGAATCGAGCCGAGTCCGATGTATGTCGGCGAATCGGTTAGCGAGAAAATCCTGACTGTTGGCCAGACACGGGACAGGAATGCCAAACGGGCGCTTGCGGTGCGTGGCATGCTGGAAGCCGTCACCTGGTCGTTCATTTCAAAGCCCCAGGCTGAATCATTTGGCGGCGGTGGTGATGATGTGGCACTTGCCAACCCAATCGCGTCCGACATGTCGCATATGCGGCCATCACTTTTGCCTGGCCTTCTGGCGGCAGCGCAGCGCAATGCTGATCGCGGCTATGGCGATGTCGCCATATTCGAGGTCTCCAATGTTTATCATGGGGATCAACCCGGTGACCAAAAACGCGTGGCCGGCGGTATCCGTAGGGCAACTGCCACGCCGCAGGGATCGGGCAGGCATTGGCAGGGTGCTGCCGGTTCGGTCTCGGTCTATGACGCCAAGGCAGATGCGCTTGCCGTACTCGAAGCGCTGGGTGTGGATGTTTCCAAGGTGCAGATCGTCGATAGCGGACCTGATTGGTATCAT
>JANQQM010000166.1 GCA_028289365.1 Salaquimonas sp.
AGTTTACGACAACCACGCGATAGACGCCCTGATCTCCCTGATCTTCCCAGATTCCCGACGTTAGAACCTGCGGCACAACAGTCGGAATCGCAGCCACGAGGGCCGCTGTGGCTTTTTCATCGGCAGCTGCTGCTTTTGGTACCGTTGACCAGAACATCGAGCAACCTGCGACAAATGTGAAGACCATTATCAGTCCCCGTAGTCCGCGGGTTATTAGGCGAAGCGTCTGCATATGCGATTCAAATCCCCTTATTGCACAAAGCGTCATCCCATTTCGCTCGATCACCTCTTGGAGCGTTCGAGATTGCGGCATCTTAGGTAGGAGTCATGTCCAATTTAAGAAAAAACATTGTCCCGGTGTTCAACGTTTTGTCATTTAGGTTTTTGTAAATCCGAAAATAGCGGCATCGTCCCGCGCGGGGGTAAATCTTTTCAAATGCGTCTGAGGTTTCGGAGGGATCAGATATCCAGGAGATCGTCGGCGACAAACTCCGCATTTTCCTGAATAAATTTGAACCGGGCTTCTGGCTTGTTGCCCATGAGCTGGTTTACCAGATTCGTGGTTTGCTTGGGATTGTCGTCTATTTCAATGCGCAGCAGGTTGCGGGTCTCCGGGTTCATGGCCGTTTCCTTGAGCTGGCTCGGCATCATTTCACCCAATCCCTTAAAGCGCGATATTTCAATCTTGCCGCGCCCCTTAAACTCCGTTGCGATTAATTCATCCTTGTGGGCGTCATCACGGGCGTAGGCTGTATGAGATCCTTGCGTGATTTTGAACAGCGGCGGTACGCCTAGATAGAGGTGGCCGTTTTTGATGAGCTCCGGTGTTTGGCTAAAGAAGAAAGTTATCAAAAGGGAGGCAATGTGCGCGCCGTCGACATCGGCATCGGTCATGATGATAACTTTTTCATAACGAAGATCATCCTGCCGGTAATTCGAACCAATGCCACATCCGAGGGCCTGAATCAGATCTGATATGAGCTGGTTCTGGGCGAGCTTCATGGAACTGGCATTTGCGACGTTCAGAATTTTCCCGCGCAGGGGAAGGATCGCCTGGGTATGCCGGTTGCGGGCCTGTTTGGCGGAGCCACCGGCGGAATCACCCTCAACAATAAATATCTCCGTTCCCTCTTTCGATGACTTAGAGCAGTCGGCGAGCTTGCCGGGTAATCTGAGTTTCCGTACGGCGGACTTGCGGTTGACCTCTTTTTCCTTGCGCCGGCGAATGCGCTCCTCGGCACGGTCTATAACCCATTCCAGAAGCTGGTTTGCCTGTTGCGGGCTGGCGGTCAACCAGTGATCAAACTCGTCGCGAACGGTATTTTCGACAATGCGAGCAGCTTCCTGTGTAGCCAGTTTGTCTTTTGTCTGCCCCTGGAACTCCGGCTCACGGATGAAGACGGACAACATGCCTGCGGCCGAGTTGAGAACATCATCGGCAGTAATACTGGCGGCTTTCTTGTTGTTCGACAATTCTCCGAATGAACGCAAGCCTTTGACGAGCGCAGCCCTGAATCCGGTTTCGTGGGTTCCCCCTTCGGCGGTCGGAACCGTGTTACAGTAGGAATTCAGAAATCCATCCCGATCACCGATCCAGCAAATGGCCCATTCGCAAGACCCGTGGCCGCCTTCACGCTCGACCTTACCGAAAAAAATGTCCTCGGTGATACGGGCACTGCCCTCAATGCGGGAACCGAGAAAGTCCTTGAGCCCGCCTGGAAAGTGAAATGTTGCCTTCTCGGGCGTCTTGTCGTTGGCGCCGAGGCATTTGGGATCACACGACCAGCGGATTTCGACGCCGCCAAAGAGGTAGGCCTTGGAGCGCGACATGCGAAACAGCAGTGCCGGTTTGAATTTTGCGGATTTGCCAAAGATTTTATGGTCCGGCTTGAAACTCACCCTTGTGCCGCGGCGGTTCTTGATCGAACCGCCTTTTTTGAGATTGCCTTTGGGTTTGCCGCGGGAAAATTCCTGGCGATAGAGTTTTTGCCCGCGGACAACTCCAACTTTCAGGGATTCCGACAGGGCATTGACGACGGAGACGCCGACACCGTGCAGGCCGCCGGAGGTCTCATAGACCTTGGAGTCAAACTTCCCGCCTGCGTGCAGGGTCGTCAGGATAACTTCAAGGGCGGATTT
>JANQQM010000172.1 GCA_028289365.1 Salaquimonas sp.
CTTACGCAAGCTTACAATGTCGATACGGCGCCATACCGTCCCAGTCGTGGATTTCCTTATCACCTGATATGGCACGAGCGAGCACGCAGTAGTCCCGCAGTCCGCTGGATGGTCGAGAAGTTTGTCGCCGCAACAAAGCAATAGGAACACCTCTAGGAGCGCCCGCTTTGAGAAACTTCACGCGAATGCTTCGCACCCACCGTGAACATCTTTTACCCACTCCGGGCATCGATGTTCGAAGGACCAAATGGCAGCTTTATCTGCACAGCAGTCGCTTAATTGCTTGAAGAATCTGATGTCTTCGAATGTCGGCACTAGGGATACCGCATCGCGACATTTGACCTTGGTCCCAACGGCAGATAAGGGCCGAAAGCTGGCGTCGGGATTCTGCTTCTTAGTTTCCAAAATAGTCGGGCACCTTCGGCTACCTTCAAGCATATGATCTTGGTGCTAAACGCGTTCCTTTGGAATATTATTTATACACACCCTTAACTGCGCTCAACTTAGTGCCTCCAGCGAGGGATTCGATCGCCTCAAATGTCGCATCTTGCAAGCGACGGTTGATGATATGGCACTGGGTCTGCACCACGATCGGTCCGGCGATCTTGCCAGCTGGAGCTGCAAAGAACTTGCCGGTAACGGTATCATCCAGCTTTGCGACTTCGATGTAATTCTGGGCCGCCTCTTCGGCACTCCCTCCGATTCCGAGTACCTTCATTATCCCAGGAATGACAACCCGAGCGAACCACGCCGAGTTGCGCGCGTTATTGGTGGTCGGCGTGAGGCCCGGCGACACGGCATTGACGGTCATCCCTGGTGGTAATTGCCGCGCCAGCGCGGCGGCCCACCACGCAACACAGGCCTTGGCCGTGGCGTAGACATCATTAGGCCGGAATTTCCCGGGACCCTTGGCCTTGGCGATGCGTTTGAGCGCTTCGACCAGGTCCCCATCAGTAGTTTTAGCTGCAAAGCTTTCGACGTCGATCACCGATACCATGGGAACATCGCCCCGGGCGACTTCCGAGCAGGCAATAATGATACGGGCCTTCGGTGCCAACATCTGATCGTTCAACAGCCGTATGGTGAGCTGGTGGTGGCCGATGATGGAAGAAGAGAAGGTCAACTCGAAGCCCTGGTCGTCGTGCTTTGGGGTCGCACCCGACATCATTCCGGCATTGAGCAGAAGCAGGTCGATAGACACTCCTGCATCGCGCAGTCGATCGGCGAGTGCATCGATGGTTGCCGGTACTGACAGGTCGACGACCTCGGATACAAAAACCTTCGCGTTCGTTCGGCGTTCGAGATCGACGAGGCTGACCGCCGCCTTCTCTTGAGTGCGGGCGGTGGCGATGACTCGCCCGTAGTCCTCTGCGGCCAATTGCGCTGCGGCCGCCAAGCCTATGCCGGAACTGGCTCCGGTTATCAGGGCGGTCTTTGTGGTCAATTCACTTTCTCAAAAGTCATTTCCCTAAAGGAAAATTCATGTGTAGTACAATCCATCTGCTGTTGCTGCAAAGCTGTTTGATGTGAGATGTCCAATTACCTGGTTTGCGCCGCAACAACTTACGGGAAGATCGAACGTCCGCTGTCGGCAGTGACCCACGCCATGCTTATATCAGCTGACGCGGATCAGAGCTTTTGAGCTTGGAGTGCAAGAGCTACCGACTTATGGCTTTGAGTTTGTCCATTTCTTTGGCGATCTTCGATGCACATTCCTCAATTCCATCAATGCTTGTGTCCACTATCAGACGATCTCGCTGCCATGGTTCAAATTCCCGGTCAGATACTTTTTGCCAATCGGGGACAACAAGCCCCCGTATGTCGCTTTCACGTAATTCTACGCGCTCTCGATGTATTGCCTTGTTGGAGCACGTTACTTCTACGTTCAAAATGAAAGCATCTCCAGATTTGGCGGTTTCAGCCCATAGATTTCTGGTAGTTTCAATGGGATTGACGGTGTCTGCAATCACATCGAAGCCGAGCAAAAGGTTATCAAGTGCCACGGAGGCAATTGCCAGGTAACCAGCATCTTCTGCAGAGTCGATATTAAGAACGCTGTTTTTCAGCGCAGTCTCAACGGAGTCTACTCGCAAATGAACAGCTTTGACTTTGGTCGCCAACGCCTTCGCCAAAGTCGTTTTGCCAACTCCCGGCAGGCCTGACAGAGAAACCAATATCGCCATTCGAAGAGTTTATCATTGAATAAGTGGGGAGAACACGGCGTAGGCCGCAACGCCCGCAGAGCAGTCGTTTGTTGACTGAAACAATATCATGCCATCGGATGTGCCGACCATCCGAATTGTATGGTGTTGCATAGATCTTCTATTTTGTTCAACTAGAAGGTCTACTAAAGTGTTTCTAAGCACCAGCGAAGGACATGTTTGATGGCAGACAGCGAAGAGGACAGCGCAATTGAACGTGACCGGGAACTTCTTCGCCGAGGACTGGCACTGAATGAAAAATATAACGAAGCGGTTGAAGCCCAGGAGATTGCAAGGGAAGCGTATGAAGCGGATGAACGCGCAGCTGGACGCGAACCGGCTTTCAGCTTTACCGATGAAGAACGCGCCTGGGATGAATATCATGACCGCCTGTAGGCGGGTGTTTCATTTCACAAGAAGAACGTTCTTGATGGACTCAATCTTGATCCAAGAAATTCGACTCTCTATGGCAAGTACAGCGACATACTGAACCGAGCCTGCGACCCTCAATCGCCAATTTTATACGATCCCTCAATTCGTCAATTTGCCTTGATGGAAAATTGGGGACCGGCAGTTATGACAATCAGTCATTGCCCTTTTACAGGCAAGAAACTGCCGGAACCGCTGGAAGATGCCTGGCGCAACACGATCGACGAAATTTTTGGAACAGATGATTGGTCCTACGACGATGCCCGTGAGCAGCTACCAGACAAATATTTCAATGAACAATGGTGGATTGAGAGGAAGTTATGAATTTGTGTGTTCTCTCATCTGAATAAAGCGCAGCAATTTGTACGACAGTTTCCTCAAGTCGCGTCATGTCTCCCCTCCCCGCCATCAATTCAATTGATTGTCATTCTTCTTCATTCTGGAAATCAGATTTCGGCGCGCCCG
>JANQQM010000214.1 GCA_028289365.1 Salaquimonas sp.
CCGTCAGGACGCGTTGTTCGACATTTACCGGGTCATGCGCCCGGGCGAGCCGCCGACAATGGAAACGGCAGAAGCCATGTTCCAGTCGCTGTTCTTTGATGCCGAACGGTATGACCTTTCAGCCGTCGGTCGTGTGAAAATGAACATGCGCCTCGATCTGGATGCAGAGGACACCGTACGCGTTCTGCGCAAGGAAGATATCTTGGCGGTTGTCAAGACGCTCGTCGATCTGCGTGATGGCCGCGGTGAAATTGACGACATCGACAATCTCGGCAACCGGCGCGTACGTTCGGTCGGTGAATTGATGGAAAATCAATACCGCGTCGGCCTGTTGCGCATGGAGCGTGCGATCAAGGAACGCATGTCATCCATCGAGATCGACACGGTCATGCCGCAGGATCTGATCAATGCCAAGCCGGCGGCAGCCGCTGTTCGCGAGTTCTTCGGTTCCTCGCAGCTGTCGCAGTTCATGGACCAGACCAACCCGTTGTCTGAGATCACCCACAAACGCCGGCTCTCGGCACTTGGACCCGGTGGTCTGACGCGTGAGCGAGCAGGCTTTGAGGTTCGCGATGTTCATCCGACCCATTATGGCCGAATCTGCCCGATTGAGACGCCGGAAGGCCCGAATATCGGTCTGATCAATTCACTGGCGACATTTGCCAGGGTCAACAAATATGGCTTCATCGAAAGTCCATACCGGAAAATTGTCGACGGGAAGGTGACCGATGAGGTCGTCTATCTGTCGGCCATGGAAGAAGCCCGTTATACGGTCGCACAGGCAAATGCCGATCTGAATGACGATGGCAGTTTTGCCAGCGAGTTCGTTGTCTGTCGTCATGCCGGCGATGTGATGATGGTGCCGCGCGACAATGTGCACCTGATGGATGTTTCGCCAAAACAGCTTGTTTCTGTCGCGGCAGCACTCATTCCATTCCTGGAAAACGATGATGCGAACCGCGCATTGATGGGTTCCAACATGCAACGCCAGGCAGTTCCGCTTGTAAGGGCCGAAGCGCCTTACGTTGGAACCGGCATGGAAGCCGTTGTGGCGACCGATTCGGGCGCGGCAATTGGCGCACGTAGAACCGGTATTGTCGATCAGGTCGACGCAACCCGTATTGTTGTTCGTGCAACCGAGGATCTCGATCCTTCCTCCTCTGGTGTCGATATCTACCGGCTTCAGAAATATCAGCGTTCGAACCAGTCAACCTGTATCAATCAGCGTCCGCTTGTTCGGGTAGGCGATACGGTTTCCAAGGGTGACATCATTGCAGACGGTCCTTCCACCGACCTCGGCGATCTGGCGCTTGGCCGTAACGTGCTTGTCGCGTTCATGCCTTGGAACGGATACAATTTCGAGGACTCCATCCTGCTGTCCGAGCGGATCGTCCGGGACGACGTATTTACTTCGATTCATATCGAGGAATACGAAGTCATGGCCCGCGATACCAAACTGGGTCCGGAAGAAATTACCCGTGATATTCCAAATGTTTCCGAGGAAGCGTTAAAGAACCTCGATGAGGCCGGAATCACCTATATCGGTGCCGAGGTCGGACCTGGCGATATCCTCGTCGGCAAGATCACGCCGAAGGGCGAAAGCCCGATGACGCCGGAAGAAAAACTCCTGCGCGCCATCTTCGGTGAAAAGGCCTCCGATGTCCGCGACACCTCATTGCGGATGCCGCCGGGTGGCTTCGGCACGGTCGTGGAAGTTCGAGTCTTCAACCGTCACGGTGTTGAGAAGGACGAGCGCGCCATGGCAATTGAGCGCGAGGAAATCGAAGCGCTCGCAAAGGACCGCGATGACGAACAGTCAATTCTTGACCGTAACGTCTACGGACGCCTGTCGGACATGTTCGCCGGCAAGGAAGCCGTGGCGGGGCCGAAAGGCTTCCGCAAGGGCACAAAGCTGACCGAAGAACTGCTTGCGGACTATCCGCGTTCCCAATGGTGGCAGTTTGCGGTTTCCGACGAGAAGCTTCAGGGCAAGATAGAAGCACTTCGCAACCAGTATGATGAATCGAAGTCTCAACTCGAGCAACGCTTCATGAACAAGGTTGAGAAGCTGCAGCGCGGAGACGAGATGCCTCCGGGCGTCATGAAGATGGTCAAGGTCTTTGTTGCCGTCAAACGCAAGATTCAGCCAGGCGACAAGATGGCTGGGCGTCACGGAAACAAGGGCGTTGTCTCTCGTATCCTGCCGGTCGAGGACATGCCGTTCCTGGAAGACGGAACCCATGCGGATATCGTTCTCAATCCGTTGGGTGTGCCGAGCCGAATGAATGTCGGGCAAATCCTGGAAACCCATCTGGGTTGGGCCTGCGCTGGCATGGGTCGCAAGATTGGCGGTCTCATTGAGGCCTATAAGGAAAGCGGCGATGTAAAGCCATTACGCGAAGAGATCAGCAGTTTTTATGGATCGAATGAGCGTAATGAACCGGTTTCGCAATATGACGATGAATCCATTCTGCGTCTTGGCGACCAACTCAAGGACGGCGTCTCGATTGCGACACCGGTTTTTGACGGTGCGCATGAGGCCGACATCGTCACGCTGCTGGAGCAGGCTGGCTTGCATTCTTCCGGACAAAGTACGGTTTACGACGGTCGTACCGGAGAGGAATTCGATCGGAAAGTCACCATGGGCTACATCTACATGCTCAAGCTGCACCATCTGGTCGATGACAAGATCCACGCCCGTTCAATCGGACCGTATTCGCTTGTTACCCAGCAGCCGCTGGGCGGTAAGGCACAATTTGGCGGACAACGTTTTGGTGAGATGGAGGTCTGGGCCCTGGAAGCCTATGGTGCTGCCTATACCCTTCAGGAAATGCTCACGGTCAAATCCGATGACGTTGCCGGTCGTACAAAGGTCTATGAAGCCATTGTTCGGGGCGACGATACGTTTGAAGCCGGTATTCCGGAGAGCTTCAACGTTCTTGTCAAGGAAATGCGTTCGCTTGGCTTGAATGTAGAGTTGGAAAACATCGAAATGCCGCCGGACACTGAGCAGATCGAGGACGATGTCCAGGAAGCGGCTGAATAACCGCAGGAGTAGGGGCGGCCCGCTTTAGGGCCGCCTTCGAAGTCAGGTTACTAATTTTCTTGGCATTCGCATTGTCATAGTTACGGCGAATACCGACAACGGGACAGGACAGTGTCCCAAGGAGACGGCACCATGAACCAAGAGGTCATGAATCTCTTCAACAACCCTGCGGCATCGCAGAATTTCGACTCCATCCGAATCTCGATTGCCTCGCCGGAGAAAATCCATTCCTGGTCGTTCGGCGAAATCAAGAAGCCGGAGACAATCAACTACCGTACGTTCAAACCCGAACGCGACGGCCTGTTCTGTGCGCGCATCTTCGGTCCTGTAAAGGACTATGAATGTCTTTGCGGCAAGTACAAGCGGATGAAGTACAAAGGCGTCATCTGTGAAAAATGCGGCGTTGAAGTCACCCTGTCACGCGTACGTCGTGAGCGGATGGGCCATATCGAATTGGCAGCGCCCGTTGCGCATATCTGGTTTTTGAAGTCTTTGCCTTCGCGCATTGGCCTGCTGCTCGACACGACGCTGAAGGATCTGGAGCGGGTCCTGTATTTCGAAAACTACATCGTGACAGAGCCTGGCCTGACCTCGCTGAAAGAGCATCAGCTCCTGAGCGAAGAAGAATACATGCTCGCTGTCGACGAATTTGGTCAGGATTCCTTCACGGCGATGATTGGCGCAGAGGCAATCCACGACATCCTGGCAGCGATGGACCTGGAAAAGGTGGCGGCCCAGCTGCGCGTGGAACTGGCCGAAACCGGCTCGGAACTGAAGCAGAAGAAACTGCTCAAGCGCCTGAAAGTTGTCGAGAGCTTCATTGACTCAGGCAATCGGCCCGAATGGATGATCATGAAGATTGTCCCGGTCATTCCACCGGATCTTCGGCCTTTGGTTCCGCTCGATGGCGGTCGCTTTGCAACATCAGATCTCAATGATCTTTACCGCCGCGTCATCAACCGGAACAATCGCCTGAAGCGTCTGATCGAACTGCGTGCTCCGGATATCATTATCCGGAACGAAAAACGCATGCTGCAGGAATCGGTCGACGCCCTGTTCGACAATGGCCGCCGCGGCCGGACAATTACCGGTGCCAACAAGCGTCCGCTCAAATCCCTGTCCGACATGCTCAAGGGCAAGCAGGGCCGTTTCCGTCAGAACCTGCTCGGAAAACGCGTCGACTATTCCGGCCGTTCGGTAATTGTGACCGGTCCGGAACTCAAACTGCATCAGTGCGGGCTTCCCAAGAAGATGGCGCTCGAACTGTTCAAGCCGTTTATCTATGCACGGCTGGATGCCAAGGGCTATTCCTCCACCGTCAAGCAGGCGAAGAAACTGGTTGAAAAGGAACGTCCGGAAGTCTGGGATATCCTGGACGAGGTTATCCGCGAACATCCGGTCCTGTTGAACCGTGCACCGACCTTGCACCGGTTGGGTATTCAGGCATTCGAGCCTGTCCTGATCGAGGGCAAGGCCATCCAGTTGCACCCGCTTGTCTGTGCGGCCTTCAACGCTGACTTTGACGGCGACCAGATGGCCGTGCACGTACCGCTTTCGCTGGAAGCCCAGCTGGAAGCGCGCGTGCTGATGATGTCGACGAACAATATTCTGCATCCCGCCAACGGATTGCCGATTATTGTCCCGTCGCAAGACATGGTTCTTGGTCTGTATTACTTGTCGATCGTTGCTGAAAACGAACCTGGCGAAGGCATGATTTTTGCCGATATGGGTGAGCTGCATCATGCACTTGAAACCGGTGTCGTCACGCTGCACACCAAAATTAAGGGACGCTTCAAAAGCGTTGATATTGAAGGTAATCCGACTTCCGCGATCCATGAGACAACACCGGGGCGAATGATCATTGGCGAGCTTCTTCCTAAGAACCCCAATGTTCCCTTCGACATCTGCAATACGGAAATGACCAAGAAGAACATTTCCACCATGATCGACACGGTCTATCGCCACTCCGGTCAGAAAGAGACGGTGATATTCTGTGACCGCATTATGCAGCTTGGATTCTCCCATGCTTGCCGAGCCGGTATCTCGTTCGGCAAGGACGACATGGTTATTCCAGATACCAAGGCAGGGCTGGTTGCTGAAACCGAGGCGCTGACCAAGGAATATGAGCAGCAGTATAATGACGGCCTGATTACCCAGGGTGAAAAATACAACAAGGTCGTTGATGCCTGGGGCAAATGCGGTGACAAGGTCGCCGATGAGATGATGGAACGCATTCGTTCGGTATCCTTCGACAAGGACAGCGGACGTCAGCTTCCGATGAACTCGATCTACATGATGAGCCATTCCGGTGCGCGTGGTTCACCAACCCAGATGAAACAGCTCGCCGGCATGCGTGGCCTGATGGCCAAACCGGATGGCTCGATCATCGAGAGCCCAATCATCTCGAACTTCAAGGAAGGCCTGACCGTGATGGAGTACTTCAACTCCACACACGGTGCCCGTAAAGGTCTGGCCGATACCGCCTTGAAAACAGCAAACTCGGGTTACTTGACCCGCCGTCTTGTTGATGTTGCGCAGGACTGCATTGTCAACGAAGCCGATTGTGGCACCGAAGAGGGCCTGACAATGCAGGCTGTCGTCGATGCTGGTCAGGTGGTTGCCTCGCTTGGCATGCGTATCCTTGGCCGTACCCCGGTCAACGATGTCGTTCACCCCGAAACCGGGGATGTCATCGTGGAGAAAAACACGCTGATCAACGAACGCGATGTTGAGGCGATCGAAGCAGCAGGCGTCAAGCAGGTGAAAATCCGCTCGGCCTTGACCTGTGAAACCCAGAACGGCATCTGCGGCAAGTGCTATGGTCGCGATCTCGCCCGCGGAACACCGGTCAATATGGGTGAGGCGGTCGGCGTTATTGCTGCCCAGTCCATCGGTGAACCGGGTACCCAGCTCACCATGCGTACCTTCCACATTGGTGGTGCGGCACAGGTTGTCGACCAGTCCTTCCTGGAAGCCTCCTATGAGGGCAAGGTGAGCATCCGCAACCGCAATATCGTCCGCGATTCCGAAGGCCGTCTCATGGTGATGGGACGTAACATGGCCGTCGTGATCGAGGATGAGAAGGGCGTCGAACGCGCCTCTCACCGGGTGACTTATGGTTCAAGGCTGCTGGTTGACGATGGCGACATGGTCAAGCAGGGACAGCGCATTGCCGAATGGGATCCGTATACGAGACCGGTCCTCACCGCAGTTGGCGGAACGGTTGAGTTTGAAGATCTGATTGACGGTATTTCCGTAACCGAGACTGCTGATGAATCAACCGGTATCACCAAGCGCGTTGTCGTTGATTGGCGGGCGAACCCACGTGGTTCAGATCTGAAGCCGGCCATTGTCATCAAGGACAAGAAGGGTGAAATCGCCAAGCTTGATCGCGGCACGGAAGCTCGCTTCATGCTGTCGGTCGACGCAATCCTCTCGGTCGAGCCCGGCGCCACGGTTTCTGCTGGTGACGTTCTGGCGCGTATTCCGATGGAAAGCGCAAAGACCAAGGACATCACCGGCGGTCTGCCGCGAGTGGCCGAACTGTTCGAAGCACGGCGTCCGAAGGATCATGCTGTAATCGCGGAAATCGACGGCACGATCCGCTTTGGCCGTGACTACAAGAACAAGCGGCGGATTTCGATTGAACCGGATGATTCAACCCAGGAACCGGTCGAATATCTGATTCAAAAGAACAAGCCCTTCCATCTCCAGGACGGCGATACCATCGAGAAAGGTGATTATATTCTCGACGGAAATCCGGCCCCGCACGACATTCTTGCGATCAAGGGTGTTGAAGCATTGGCATCTTATCTCGTCAACGAGATCCAGGAGGTCTACCGGCTTCAGGGCGTTGTCATCAACGACAAGCACATCGAGGTCATTGTCCGGCAGATGCTGCAGAAGGTCGAAATTACCGACGCTGGTGATAGCGGCTTGATCGCAGGCGAGCATATCGACCGCATCGAGATGGATATTCTCAATGAGCGCCTGCTTGAAGAGAAGAAGAAGCCTGTCACAGGCAATCCGGTACTGCTTGGCATTACCAAGGCGAGCCTGCAGACACGGTCCTTCATCTCTGCGGCTTCCTTCCAGGAGACAACCCGCGTACTGACCGAAGCCTCGGTTCAGGGCAAGTCGGACACGCTGGAAGGTCTCAAGGAAAATGTCATCGTTGGCCGCCTGATCCCGGCTGGAACCGGCGGCTTGATGTCGAAGGTCCGCCGCTTGGCTAACCAGCGCGATGACCTGATCCTCGACGAACGCCGCAAGCAGGCAGAATCGGTCGCGCTGATCGAGGAAAAATCTGAAGGCGAGGCTGCCGAATAGCAGTTTGCAAGTTCTGACAAATCAATAGGCCGCTCGATCCGGGCGGCCTTTTTTCTTTGCATGGAAAATGCAGAATTGCGCAATCGAAATAGTTATCAGTTGATATCGCTGCTGAAGACGATGATTGCCACTTCACCGTCTAACGCGGCATCATAGGCTTTTCGAAACTCTTCTTCCTCGGGACGGTCCATCACATTACCGATTTGATCGAGATTTGCTTCCTCGTAACCCTGTTGGGCGAGTGCACTCAGGCAGTTACGCACTGCCGAGTCGTCGTCGGCTGCCTTGAGTAGAGCATTGAACGGGATCTGCCCGGCAAAATCCGAGCGTGTGACCGATCCGGTAATGACAAACACAAGCGGCTCGCTGCCGCCGGTTTCATTTTCTTCCATTGGCAAATTCCCGCTTCTTGATTGGTGTCGTTTCAACGCGTTGGACAATCTAGCCCACCGCAAAATAAAAGCAAAATGGGATGCCGAATTGAATCAAAATCTCCGCAAATCAATCCAATTTCCTGAAATGACTCATTTTTTAGGTTTCTGTATCGAAATTGGCCATTACAAGGGTTGACCTTCCATTCCCAAATCACTATTACCACGCCAACAAATCGATGTGAGTTGGAAATAGTCCTTGAAACAATCTTGTTTCGGATAACACGCTCAAACAAGGTTTGACCTACATAGGCAGATTTTTAGCTGCATGACCGCAACGCGGTCCTCTGTGTAACGAAAATTGCTTTCAACCGAACTGATCGGTTTTGAAAGCAAATTTTTTTGCGTGGTGCATATCTGTTTGAAGGATATGGCAGCTTCGACATGCGTTACGGCTGATTAGCCCAACGCCCATCGCGTCGCCTCGGCAAACTGCACGGCGCCGCAGCAACAGATAATGGCCATTATGGCCGACAGTAAAAGAGGTCATCACCGGATGCCAACGATTAACCAACTGGTTCGCTCGCCGCGCAAGCCCGAGGTAAAGCGTAACAAGGTTCCTGCAATGGAAGCATGCCCGCAAAAGCGTGGCGTGTGCACGCGCGTCTACACCACGACGCCAAAGAAGCCGAATTCGGCGCTTCGTAAGGTTGCGAAAATTCGCCTGACCAACGGCTTTGAGGTTATCGGTTACATCCCCGGCGAAGGTCATAACCTTCAGGAGCACTCGGTAGTGATGATCCGCGGCGGCCGCGTCAAGGACCTGCCTGGTGTCCGCTATCATATCATCCGCGGTGTGCTTGATACGCACGGCGTGAAAGACCGCAAGCAGCGCCGTTCGAAATACGGCGCCAAGCGCCCGAAATAACGCCCGGTAATTGGAGCTATAGAATGTCCCGTCGTCACCGCGCAGAAAAACGAGAAATCAACCCGGATCCGAAATTCGGAGACGTGGTTCTCACAAAATTCATGAATGCCATCATGCTTGATGGAAAGAAATCGGTCGCAGAACGCATAGTATACGGCGCGCTCGATCAGATGCAGGAAAAAACCAAGCAGGATCCGGTGGAAAGTTTCCGCCAGGCCCTGGAAAATGTGGCCCCCCATGTTGAAGTGCGTTCCCGCCGTGTCGGTGGCGCAACTTATCAGGTGCCCGTAGAAGTTCGTTCAGAGCGCCGTCAGGCCCTTGCGATCCGCTGGGTTATTGCCGCAGCACGCAATCGCAATGAGACAACGATGATTGACCGGTTGTCCGGCGAGTTGCTCGATGCAGCAAACAATCGCGGATCCGCGGTCAAGAAGCGGGAAGACACACACAAGATGGCAGACGCCAACAAGGCATTTTCGCATTACCGATGGTAGTGCGTTTTTTGATTTAACCCATGGAGCCGGAAGGGCTCCGTTTGAAGAAGGCATCAGGCAATGGCCCGCGAATACAACATTCAGGACTATCGCAATTTCGGCATCATGGCGCACATTGATGCAGGAAAGACCACGACGACTGAACGCATCCTTTATTACACCGGCAAATCGCACAAGATTGGCGAAGTCCATGACGGTGCTGCCACGATGGACTGGATGGAGCAGGAGCAGGAGCGCGGAATTACTATCACTTCCGCAGCGACAACGACCTTCTGGGAAGGTCGCGACGGCAAGAAGCGCCGCTTCAACATCATTGACACGCCGGGACACGTCGATTTCACCATCGAGGTGGAGCGTTCGCTTCGCGTGCTCGATGGCGCCATCGCGCTGCTGGATGCCAATGCTGGTGTCGAGCCTCAGACCGAAACGGTCTGGCGTCAGGCAGACAAGTACAATGTTCCGCGGATGATCTTCTGCAACAAGATGGACAAGATTGGCGCAGACTTTTTCCGCTCGGTCGAAATGGTCGGATCCCGCCTCGGCGCACGCGCTTGTGTAGTGCAGTTGCCGATTGGCGCCGAAAACGACTTCGCCGGCGTGATCGATCTGATCGAAATGAAGGCGCTGATCTGGAAGTCTGAAAATCTTGGTGCTGAATGGGATGTAACCGACATTCCGGCTGACATGCAGGAACTTGCCGAGGAATACCGCGAGAAAATGATCGAAGTCGCGGTCGATGTCGATGAAGCTGCGATGGAAGCCTATCTGGAAGGCGAAATGCCCTCCAACGACAAATTGCGCGAACTGATCCGCAAGGGCACCATCAATGTCGACTTCTTCCCGATGTATTGTGGTTCTGCCTTCAAGAACAAGGGCGTCCAACCGCTGTTGGATGGCGTTGTTGACTTCCTGCCTTCGCCTGTCGATATCCCTGCGATCAAGGGCATTGACGTCAAGACCGAAGAGGAAATCAACCGTATCGCTTCCGATGACGAGCCGCTTTCCATGCTCGCTTTCAAGATCATGAATGATCCGTTTGTTGGTTCTCTGACATTCGCGCGTATCTATTCGGGCAAGCTGGAAAAGGGTTCGACCCTGCTCAACACGGTCAAGGACAAGCGCGAGCGCATCGGCCGTATGCTGCAGATGCATTCCAATTCTCGTGAGGATATCGATACGGCCTATGCGGGCGATATCGTGGCACTTGCCGGATTGAAGGAAACCACAACAGGTGACACGCTTTCCGATCCGCTCAAGCCGGTCATTCTCGAGCGCATGGAGTTCCCTGATCCGGTTATCCAGATCGCGATTGAACCCAAGACCAAGGGTGACCAGGAGAAAATGGGCGTGGCGCTTAACCGACTCGCTGCTGAAGATCCGTCATTCCGGGTCAAGAGTGATGATGAATCCGGTCAGACGATCATTGCCGGCATGGGTGAACTTCACCTCGACATTCTGGTCGATCGCATGAAGCGTGAATTCAAGGTTGAGGCAAATGTAGGTGCACCGCAGGTGGCTTACCGCGAAACCATCACCAAGTCCTATGATTGCGACTACACGCACAAGAAGCAGTCCGGTGGTTCCGGTCAGTTTGCCCGCGTGAAGATCATCTTCGAGCCCAATGAAGAGAGCGAAGAGTTCGAATTCGTTTCCAAGGTCGTTGGCGGTAACGTTCCCAAGGAATACATCCCGGGCGTCGAGAAGGGCATCCAGTCCGTTCTCAATGCTGGACCGTTGGCCGGCTTCCCGATGCTCGGCGTCAAGGCAACCTTGTATGATGGCGCTTATCACGATGTCGATTCATCGGTCCTGGCGTTCGAGATTGCATCGCGTGCCGCATTCCGGGAATCTGCTCCTAAGGCAGGAGCACAGTTGCTTGAGCCCATCATGAAGGTCGAGGTTGTGACACCTGAAGACTATGTCGGTGACGTGATTGGCGATTTGAACTCCCGCCGTGGCCAGATTCAGGGCCAGGAGATACGGGGTATCGCAGTGGTGGTGAACGCGCATGTGCCGCTCGCCAACATGTTCAAATATGTCGATACGCTGCGTTCGATGTCACAGGGCCGTGCCCAGTACACGATGCAATTCGATCATTATGCTCCGGTGCCTTCAGCCGTAGCCGAGGAAATTCAGGCAAAATACGCCTGACGAGTAATTA
This sequence comes from Salaquimonas sp., assembly GCA_028289365.1. Classification (GTDB taxonomy): domain Bacteria; phylum Pseudomonadota; class Alphaproteobacteria; order Rhizobiales; family Rhizobiaceae; genus BOKV01. The sequence goes on from JANQQM010000214.1 coordinate 11,330, forward strand.
ATCAGCCCCTGCGGGCGCAGTAGAATGGAGAGCCAAAATGGCAAAAGAGAAGTTTGAGCGCACGAAGCCGCATTGCAACATCGGCACGATTGGTCACGTTGACCACGGCAAGACGACTTTGACGGCTGCGATCA
>JANQQM010000008.1 GCA_028289365.1 Salaquimonas sp.
GTCGCCGGCGGGATGATCCTTGCCTTGTCGGCGTTCCTGTGGTGGGTCACCACGACATTTGACAGCGACCCGTTGGGCATGGCCCAGGGGATGCCAGCCACAATGATGCCACGGCTTGTCATCGCGGTGATCGCCGTACTTACCATCCTCATGATGATACAAAATCTCTTGAAGGGCGGTGAGGCGCTTGGTGCAATTCCTCCTTGGCAGGTCCCGGCAACAGCAGCGTTGCTGGGCGTGGCTGCACTTCTGTTCAGCAGTTTGGGCGTGCCTTTGGTGTTTTTTGCGGTTTGTTTTGTTTTGCCGCTGATGTGGGGTGCGCGAAACATCGCAGCAATCCTGCTGTTCGCAGCCGGTGTTCCGATTGCCATTTACATCATCTTCAAGCTGATCCTCGGCCTGCGATTGCCGATGGGGCCGCTTGCTGCATTTGGGCTTTAGAGGGAGGTAACAATGGACATACTTGGCGGACTGCTTGAAGTTATCCAACCTTCAACCCTGTTTTTGATAATGGCAGGTACCATCGTTGGCGTTCTTGTTGGCGCCTTGCCTGGGTTATCAAGCTCAATGGCGGTGGCGCTGTTGCTACCCTTCACTATTTATCTGGAACCAATTCCTGCAATCGCGATGCTGGCAGCGCTTTATTGTGCGGGGACCTTCGGTGGCAGCATTACCGCGATCCTGATCAACGCTCCAGGCGCGCCGCCTGCGGCCGCAACAGCCTTCGACGGATATCCGCTGGCCAAGAAAGGCGAAGCGGGCAGGGCACTTGGCATGGCGGCGGTGGCAAGTGTTTCAGGTGGTATATTCTCTCTGATCGTGCTGATTTTGGCAGCGCCAGTACTGGCGACGATCGCCTATCGTTTCGGCCCGCCGGAATATTTCGCACTGACGGTCTTCGGTCTGTCCATGCTGGCCTCGATCAGCGGGAAATCGGCGGTCAAGAATCTGATCGGTGGCGCCTTTGGCGTGCTACTGGCCACAATTGGAGTCGATTTGACCACAGGTGTCGAGCGCTTCACCTTTGGTGTGCCTCAGCTTTATGAAGGCATCAGTTTCATCCCGGTTCTGATTGGCCTGTTTGCGATGGCCGAACTGCTTGACCAGGCTGGCCAGAAAGACAGTCCACTGGAACGGTTCAGTATTTCTGCGCTGAAACTCCCCGGCATTGATGATTTCAAACGGGTCTGGAAGACAATTTTGCGTAGCTCCGGCCTCGGTACCTTTGTCGGAATCCTGCCCGCAGAAGGTTCAACCGTGGCAGCGATGATGGGCTATAACGAGGCAAAGCGTTGGTCTAAAAACAAGGACAACTTCGGCAAGGGCGAAATCGAGGGCGTCGCAGGCCCCGAGGCGGCAAACAACGCCGCGACCGGCGGTGCAATGGTTCCCACGCTTGCGCTTGGCATACCTGGTTCTGCGACAGCTGCCGTTATCCTGGGCGGCCTGCAAATCCATGGATTGCGTCCCGGGCCGTACTTGTTCGAGAATCAGCCCAACCTGCTTTACGCGATATTCTTCGCGATGCTGATTGCCAACTTCGTGTTCCTCTGCTTTGGGCTCGTTGGTGCCAAGTATTTCTCGCGGATTTCGCTAATCCCGCGCCAATTCCTGTGGCCGACAGTGTTCTGCCTGTGCGTCGTTGGCGCCTATGGGGTGGGCCAGTCCATGAGCGATGTCTACATCATGCTGGTGGCGGGCCTGATCGGATATTTCCTGAACAAGGCCGGTTTTTCGCCAGCGCCGATCATAATGGGTCTCGTATTGGGACACCTTGTTGAGAATTCGCTGGCGCAATCCATGATCCTGTTCGATCAGGATCTGAGCAAATTCTTCACACGACCGATCGCATTGTTCTTCTTTGCGCTCGCAATACTCAGCATCGCGTCTTCACCCCTCAGCAATTGGCTGAAGGGCCGGCGTCGTGCAGATGCACCAGTCTATAATGACCTGAATGAGTAGCAATGAGCTGGAACAGCCATATACCTGGCCGGGGCTTTGCGCTCGTTTTACTGCCGGCTATTGCGGGTGGTGCCCTGTGGGAGACAATTGGTCTTCCGCTTGGCTGGCTGATGGGTGCAGCCCTGGTTTCCGGCGGGTTTGCCATGGCGAATGTGGAAACGAGCGTGCCGAAACCCCTCTATTGGGTATCGCTCGCCACCTTGGGTGCTAGTGTCGGATTGGCGATAACGCCCGCTGTTGCCAAGGCGTTAATCGCCTGGGTGCCCGCCATGATAATTGCGGCGTTCCTGGGTATTCTTGCCGCGGTGATTGTTTCGCCCTTGCTGGCCCGACTTGGTGGCATGAAACGAAGTACAGCGTTCTTTTCACTGCTTCCTGGTGGTGTCATCGAGATGGCAAATATCGGCGGCCGATATGGTGCTGACCAAACCATTGTTGCGGCTTTGCATGCCGTGCGGGTCGGCCTTGTCGTTGGTCTGTTGCCGTTGGCTCTCTTCACATTTCTGGATGCTTCGCCCAGCGTAGCCGACACCGAGCCATTGCTGTCTTGGACAAGTTTGTTAGTTGTGCTCGCTGTAGGATTGTTTGGGGGATATCTTGGTGCCAGGGCCGGATTGCCGGCTGGCTGGCTCCTGGGTGCATTGGTCCTGGTCGGGTTGGTTTCCTCATTCGGCGCAACAACCGGACGTATGCCGGAACCGCTTTTGGCATGCGTCCAACTGATTGTCGGAATTTCTCTCGGTTCCCGGTTCCAGCGCGCTCACCTGTCAGCAATTCCGCGGGCGCTTGCCGCTGGTTTGCCTGTGATACTGGTTATCATGGCTCTGATGGCGCTCGCTGCGACAGCAGCGCACCTGTTCATGCCTTTCACGCTACCAACCCTGATCTTGTGCTTCTCCATCGGGGGGATGGCAGAAATGGTCCTTACTTCCAAGGCGCTCGGCCAAAACGTCGCCCTGGTTGCTGCGTTTCAGGCGGTGCGCGGCATTCTCGTAAACGCTTGCGCGGGAGCCGTTTGGCGCCGCGTTGCACCATCTACAACAATCCCAGACAGCCCGAAAGGATGACTACATGTCAGTCGCTCAAAACGCTTTTGCTGATATGCCACAAGGAACATCTGTTACCGATGATGCCGCCGACTTTGTCGAGGGGATTCGTATTGAAGATATTCCCGACGCCGCCATCCAGATCGGAACGCGATGCATCGTTGATGGCGTCGGCCTCTATGTGGCCGGGTCTGAGGAAGAAACAATCGAAATTCTCATTGATGACGCAGTGGAGCAGGGCGGTCGCCCTGATGCGCTGGTTCTGGGCCGCACTGAAAAAGTACCAGCCCCGCTGGCAGCGCGCATTCTTGGAACCGCTGGCCATGCCCATGATTGGGACGACAGCCAGGTGAGCATCGACCCGGCACATATCTATGGGTTGCTAACCCACCCGACGATACCGCCCCTGACTGCTGCCATTGTCATGGCACAGAAAATCGGAAATGTATCCGGCAAAGATCTCATGCTGGCCTTTCAGACGGGGTTTGAAGTCGAGTGCAAGATTTCCGAATGGATGCTTCCGCAGCACTATATGCAGGGCATGCATTCAAGCGGAACGGTTGGCCATTTCGGCGCATATGCGGCGGCAGCCAAATTGCTTGGATTGACCGGCGACACGCTTCGCCATGGGTTTGGAATTGCCGCAAGCTTTGCTGCCGGAATCCGGTGTAATTTCGGAACCATGACAAAGCCATTGCATGTGGGGCGCGCTGCCGAAAACGGCATTACAGCGGCACTTCTGGCTGCGCGCGGTTATACCGCTGATCCGCAGGCGCTCGATGGTCCCTGGGGGTTCATGGCTGTACAGGGTGGCGGCGTGAGCTACGAGAAGCTTTCTCAGGGATTTGGAAACACCTGGTCTATCGTTGATCCGGGTGTGTCAATCAAACCCTATCCTTGCGGTGTGCTGACCCATCCAACCATCGATCTCATGCTGCGTTTGGTAAGTGAGGCCGATATTCAGCCCTCTGACATTGATGCGGTGACTGTCTATGCAGGCAGCAATATTCTGAAGCCCATTCGCTATCCTATTGCAGTAAATCACCTTCAAGCCAAGTTCTCCTTACCGGCTGCACTTTCCATGATCGCGCTTTCGCGAAAGGCGGGGAAGATAGAATTTTCTGATGAATTCGTTGCTACAGACGCAATGCAGGAAATGCAGAGGCGGATCCGGACGGAACTCGACATGGATATCGAGAACCAGGGGTTTGACAAGATGCGCTCCCGTATCACGATCCGCCTGAAAAACGGGCAGGAGGTCGCAGGTTGGGCTGACGAACGCTATCGTGGAGGCCCTGAAAATCCGCTCACTGATGGTGAAGTCGAAGCCAAGGCACGATCCTGTTGCGAAGGTGTTTTGAGCGAAAAGGAACAGGATGCACTCCTGTCCAGTTGCTGGGGGGTTCTGGACCTGAATGACGCCGGTGCAGTCCTTGCGCGTTCCATGACTTCCTCAAGTTAATGGAACCACGTAATGGCTACGACATGGTTCTGTATCGAACTGATGCCCGGTTTGATCTAACCAACGAAAAACCTGAACTGACAACATTATAAGCGGTGATGGCATCAGGGTGCCTCACTTTCTCTTTGGGTAAGACTTAACATCGGGTCGTTGTGGTTCTAGAAAATGCCAACAACATCGTTCTTGTGGGAGCATGTGATGTATATTGTTGGTGAGGAAGAGATTGAGGCAGTTTCCTCCGTTATTCGCGAAAAGAAACTGTTTCGATATCAGATCGGTGACCAATGTGACCGGTTTGAAGCAAGATATGCCGAATACCTGGGAGCCGATCATGTCGGATTGACTGTTAGCGGTTCCTTTGCATTGTCTGCTGCGATGACAGCACTCGGGCTCGGACCGGGTGATGAAGTGCTAATCCCTGCACACACTTACATGGCAACGGCAACATCGGTTCTGACAACCGGCGCAATTCCGGTAATTGTCGACATTGATGAGAGCATCACCATCTCTCCACAAGCGATTGAGGACGCAATTGGTCCGCGCACCAAGGCGGTCGTGGTCGTTCATATGTGGGGAGCCGCATGTGACATGGACGCAATCATGAAGATTGCGAGAAAACACAATCTTTTCGTAATTGAAGATGCCTGCCAAGGCGTGGGGGGCGGCTACAAGGGTAGCAAATTAGGCACCATAGGCGACATTGGCGCTTACAGTTTCAATTACTACAAAAACATGACGTGTGGAGAAGGTGGTGCATTCGTGACCTCTGATCCCAGATTGGCAGAGCGTGCAAAGTGCGCAATTGACCCGTGCCATTTCTACTGGAACGGCAAGGCAGATGGATTGGAGCCCTTTTCCAGCAATGGAGCGCGAGCATCAGAGATTCAGGGTGCGATGCTGAATGTTCAGTTGGATCGCATCGATGAAATCATCAGCAAAATGCGAGATGAAAAAAAGAGGATCCTGGCCGGGACCGCTGGTCTTGGAAATCTGGGTCTTCATCCATCCCCTATCCACTCCCCTGATCATGATTGTGCGGCGCATGTCATGTATCTGATGCCAAGCGCGCAGCAGGCGGACCGTTTCGTTGAAGTTTTCCCAACTGTCATTGCCGGCAAGACGGGTCGCCATACCTATACCGAGTGGGATCATGTCCTAAGAGGTGCTGGTGCGGCGCATCCAGCCATGAACCCGTACAACCATCCTGACAACGCTGCATGCAGGAGAACTTACGACAAGGATATGTGCGCGCGCTCACTTGATATCCTGTATCGCACCGTGATGGTACCGACTGATCCGGAACATGACGATGCAGAAATTGAAGCCATCATTCACAATATCGGCGTCGCCGCGGGCGTATCAGCTGGCGAGATTGCGACCGAAGATGCAAATATCAAGCAGACTACCGAACTTGATCCCGCAAAGTTCGATTCAAAGAGCAATGATATCTGATCGTCTCTTTAGTCGGATCCTACATTCGGATTTGTACCTGATGCTCCGGATTCTTCTCAACGATACAAAACGTAGCCAAACGCGGTTAAACTGCCCAGAGCACAAAGTTGTCTAGTGTTTGGTGTGGCTCTTTGGCTCATGTTTTAGTATTTGTTCGTTGAAAATCCGGGCAGTAACGGTTGCCGTTGCCGACTGCTGCGCGGAAAATAGTTTCGCCTGAATCGGATTGATGCTACGCCCCAATGAGCGGGAAATGCCCTGTCAGTCCGGCAATTTCCGACAAAGCGTAAATTGTGTCGAGAACATCACTGCCCAGAGATGGTCAAATTTTCGGCTAGGCTGCAGAAACGATCAACAGGAATTTGACAGTTATTCGAACCTTGAATGCCATAAGGGCAATTCGAAACGCCGCATTAGCTTGTTTTTTGCTCATGCCCGGAACAGTTTCTGCCGCCCCTGCGCCAAATTCCCTGACAATATTGATTGATGGCTTTGCAAGCGCATCGCCATTGATAGGTTATGGCCTGCGAAATCTGAGAAAGAAGATACCGGACGCGCAATTGTATTCCTATGTTGGTGCAGTCGAGGGCTGGACCTATATCGCACCGAAGGTCATTCGGGATGTCGAGAGAGCTTACAGGGGCGATCCTGATATCGAAATCAATCTTATTGGTGTCAGCTTCGGTGCAAACCTGCTTACTCGAATTGTCGCGAAGCTGAACGATAGGGGCGTTCCCGTCAGCTATCTGGGAATTATCGATGGCTTGCCGCTCACGCCGATTACACCAAACGTCCGGCGCGTAGACAATTTTACGTGTTCGCTTGTTGGATGTCTGCGGGACAAGATTGAGCTGACCAAGAACAATAATCTGACGATTGCTAATGCATTCGACTACAAGACTACGCATATTCGAATATCAAACCATAGTGAGGTTCAGCAGAGGATCCTTCATCAGATCAGCACATTTCCCCTGGATGTCGTTACAGATCCGGAATGCGATCCGCTCGATCAGTTGCGGCCAGATTGCCAGGTAGTTTCGGTCCGATAACTGCAGAGAAATGGCTTCGTGGTTTTAACGAATTTGCTGCCACACGCTCACGTTCACGAAGTGTTTGTTAGGCGCAAAGACGAATATGCAGGATGTTAATCCGGGAATATCCACGGAAGGCGTTTACCAATAACCCACTCTTTTCATTACTTAAATGTCGCTGAGTGTTATCATGTCCGTGGAGCAGGGCAGATTGTGTTGTCTGAGTTAGTTTAGTTGAGGCCAAAACCAGTTATGAAAAAAATATCATTATCGGTGGTATTTTTATTGTCGTCGCTTTCAACCAGCGTTGCCGGCGACTTTGACGGCTGGTGCCTGCCGGCCAATGAATGTACCGGCAAGCCCATGCCAATTGAAAACGACAGTTTTTCCACCTGCGAACAAAAATGTGAAATGAAAGACCCCGTAAACGTGCGTGATATGGATGCACTGCTTTACGACGTGGTTTGCAGCGGCGAGCAGGGAAGTTCCGATCCAAGGCGCATGTTGTTTATCAGACAGACAGATTTCAGAGGAATTGTTTCCGCTTCAATCGTTGCAGACGATGCCACGACAAAACTGCAACGTTGTGACGAGGTAAACGAAGTCGCGGCTTGCCAGATCTACCGACCCGCCGGAGAAAGTGAGAATTCGGACCAAGGTAATAATGAACCGATGTGCCTCGAAATCACCGAACAATCGATTGGCAAATTGCGAAGTGAGGGTTGGAATATTGAAAGCGTTACGACTGATTTGGCGGTGATCAACGGTGCTAACTGGATTCCGGCATGTAATGACCTGAGCTATTGCCCGAAACTGACCAAGTCATGGACCAGTTCTACTGTGACCGGTACATGCGAGATTGAAACTCTGGACAAGGTCGGGACATCCTTCGAGTGTCAGGCATCTGCCATCGAGGACAAAAATTCGGTAGATCTAATTGAAACCTACACACTGTCCTCAGGTGAGTTGTTCGTTATACGCCGAATCGCGGGCAAGAAACCAACGATCAATGGCTATTATACCGAAGGTGGAAACGGGCCGATGACAGATGGCTGTTATCCGATCCTGGAAGAAAACCGGACTTTCTGCTTCACCGAAACCTTGGAATAGTTTTTTCGGCAGTCGTTACCGCTACAAATCCGTATTAGCGCGTTCCGGTTGCATACCTCATGCCGCGGGTTCACCTTAGACTACGTTCGGAAACCAATATGGGCGAAATGCCAATTCCCCGTCGGCAATGCAATGATTTTCCGCTCAACCAATAGATGCTATAGTTGGGTCGTGAGGAAATAATGCCAAAGGTTACGAAACTTGAAGATCCGGTACCGCCTGGCCGCATCAAGCGGAATCGCAGGGACAAGACGACTTGTCCCTTTTGTTCCGCATTTCTAAAGCGGCTAAAGGGACGTAGAATTAAGACGTGCGAAAATTGCAACGCGCAGGCCGACAAGACATTGCAAATATCTTGCTGCAAAGGCGCGATGATTTGGCGAAGACGTGCCGGCGAATTAAGATGTTTTACCTGCGGGTCGGCTCTTCAGCCAAACCCTGAGCAATAATTTCCGCGATTTCCAGGATCGGTTTTTGCAGTTGCTGCTTGATTTGCCCAGATGACAATCGGGTCTGAAAGTCATTCCGCTCTTGGCTAATCGAGGCGGAACAGTTCGCCATGTTCGGATTTGGCGTTTATCCTGACACCCTTGAACATTTTTGCGGCACCTTGCACGTCATCAGCAGCCATCATGACCATTGCCGTTGAGAGGCCGTCGGCGATAGTGGCACGGTCATGGATGACGCTGACACGGTGCCATTGGCTCGTTGTGGTATTACCAGTCAATGGATTGATAATATGGCTTACCTTTCCATCAAAGGTCGTGCCAGCTGGTGCTGATGTTGCGATGCTCTGATTGCTGATTTCTACATAATCAGACGTCTTGCGCATCGTCCCGTCCGCTAAAGAAATTCTCCAGGGAAGGTCCTCGGAATTGTGCCCTAGTGCTGAAATCTCGCCGATATTCACGACGGCATTTGTCAGTCCATTTGCTCGCAAGAGATCGGCGATCCGGTCAGTTATGAACCCCTGGGCAATACCGTTCAGGGTCAATGCCATGCCCGGCTTGCCAAAGGTGACGGCATTTGGATCATAGGCCACCTGCTTCCATCCGGTCCTGGCTTGCGCATCCTTCAGAACCGTGGGAGGTGGCGAACCTCGGTGCTCGGCATAGGCTGCCCATAAAGACTGGATTGTCGGATCGAACAGGCCGCCTGTCGCCTCATGAACGACCTCGACCTGGCTCAACAAGGCAAGCAGCTCCGGAGGAGGGGCATCCAGCTCACCTGCTCTGTTCAGGTTCATAACCGCGCTGTCACTTCGGTAGATGCTGAAAATCGCTTCCAGGCGGTCGATTTCGGCGATTGCAATCGAAATCAGTCTTCGGGCTTCGTTTTCCGGCAGGTCGTTGATTACCAATTCGGCATTTGCTCCCAGCGCCACACCGCGCCACACCACAGGATTTGCGTATGCCGGCGCGGCGACGGCACCGAGTGCGAGACCAGCTGATATCGTAATAAACCGGCGGCGGGAAAGACTCACTAGCTTGCTCCGTCGTTCTGGTGTTCAAGGGGCTTCAATTCGACCGGACCCAGCACATAATCATCGGAAATGCCATCCAGTTGCACGACGTTGCCACCGTGCACCTCAGCGAATTTCTCGGCCTTGTTCAAGTCGCCAAACGGAATAGCCTCGGGCGCGCCCATTCCGCCGGTCTTGCCGCTATTGATCACGAAGTAAGCGGTCTTGATATCAATCCAGCTATCATCGCCCGGAAAATCCCAATCCGTGGCCGTGCCCATGTCATTTACGTAAATTGCCACTGGTTCATGGGTCTCTTCCGGCAATCTTGTATATGCAATTGCATCGCGCACCTGCGAAAACCAGATTGGATGATCAATATTTGCAAGATGGATTTGCGCCTTTGGCCCCCGATGCTCGAGGATGTTCATATTGCAATAGTGACCAACGGCCTCTTCGGTCATCGCAATCGGTCCAGGAAGCTCGACGGCTTCATCGCGGTCGTTGCATCCGGCCAGCAGGAAAGCGATCAACACCGTACTGCAAATTATCAATGGCTTCGAAATCATGGCTGCACCCTCCGCAAGATCAGGCTAGAAACTGCAAGTCCGGCAATCATCCAGATAAATGGGCTCAGGATTGCCAGGTGAGTCGAGATCGGCAAACCGCTGCTCCCGGCTGCCAACCCGGTCGGGACGCCGGCATCCAGTGTTGTCAAATTGAACAGCCGGAACGCATCAGCCGGATTGGCCAGCAGCAAGTATGGAAAGATTGTCTTGGCAAACGCGCCTTCGGGGTTGACCAGCAGCGCGCCAAGCAATGCCAGATCGTACAACACAACTGCAAACAGCCAGATTGCGACCGCCAATGCTGCCGCCGTTCCGGTTTGCCTGACGCTTGCGCTGGCAACATATCCGATCGCAATAAACGTTCCCCCCAGAGCGATGCTGGTCGCAATCAGCCGTCCAAGGTCGACAAGGCCGGTAGTGTCTGTATTTTCCCCAAAGTAGAACCCGATGGCGCCGGCGACACCGTAACCGATCAAGATTGCAATTGCCAAAACGACGAGATGCCCCAGAAATTTCCCAAGCAACACCTCGCCGCGGGAAACGGGGCACGCCAATGTCAGTTGCAAGGTGCCGCGGTCGATTTCCCCTGCGATTGCGTCATAGGACAATAACAACGCTATGAGTGGCACAAGATAAACTGTAAGCGTCGACAAGCTGGCCACGACGACGGAAAGCCCGTCGGCTTTCGTAGCGCCGGAGGGTGCACTGCCAAGCAAGACAAGCAGCAACGCAAATACGAACAGGATTACCGAGGCAAGGACTACCCATCGGTTCCGGACGCCGATCTGGATCTCATATTGCGCAATCGCCAGGACCGATCTCATTTGTCTGCTCCCTTTTGCTCATCGCGTAGCGAAAAATACCGGTAGACCTCGTCGAGACTGGGCGAGGAAACATCGACATCGGTTACAGCGCCGCCCAGTTCTGAAATCGCTGAAAGGCGCTCCATTTTTTCGGGTTGCGCGCAAACAAACTCGACCGCTGCACCGTTGATGCGTTTGCCACCAAATCGGTTATGCACCTGTTCTACATCTTCCGTTGTCGACTGGATCCGTATGCGAATGGGTAATTTCGCTGCCAGCTGCAATTCCGGCAGTGGGGCATCGGCTACAAGCCTGCCATCGCGCAGAATCGCAACGCGATCGGTCTTGGCTTCCAGTTCGCTCAATCCATGGGAGGAAAGCAGAACTGCGGTCCCCTTATCTGCAATATCCGAGAGCAGGGTATAGAATCGTTGACGCGAAACGGGATCGAGACCGGTTGTGGGCTCATCAAGCAGTAATAGTTGCGGCTGTCCGACAAGCGCCTGTGCCAGACCCAGTCTTTGCCGCATGCCCTTGGAATAGGTACCACAGCGCCGATCCGCAGCGTCCACTAGATCAACCTTTTCAAGCGTTGGCATGACCTCGTCTTTTGCGACGCCTTTGAGCTTTGCGTAATATGAGACGATTTCGCGTCCGGTCAGCATTTTGGGAAATGCAACACTTTCGGGCAGATAAGATACCAATCTGCGCGCCGCGGCGCTTCCTGGAGCGTGGCCGTTGATTTCGACCGTGCCTTCGTCCATTCGCAGGAAGCCGAGAACAATGCGGAGCAGTGTAGTTTTTCCGGCACCGTTGTGACCGAGCAAGGCAACACGTTCGCCCGGAGCGATACTGATCGATACATCGCGAAGCGCTTCAACAGATTTGAAATTTTTCGAAACGCCGCTGGTGTCTAAAATCATCTTCATTGCAAATGCACCTCTTCAAAAATGCCGGCGTTCAATTCAGATGTCGGAGCCATCAGCGGTTTGTCATCGACGACGCCACCGGGAAGCAGGGCAGGGAACTCCTTTTGTGCCCAGCGGATCAGTTGAACCGCAGGGCTGCCGAGCAGCAGCTTTGCCGAAGGCTGGGTCCACAGGATCTGGTCCATGGTGTCGTTGGGCCTAAAGGCCTGATCGGCAATGCCATCGCCATTAACGTCATAGGCGCTGTGGTCACTCCAATAATTGCCGGACCATGTATGATCTTTCGAGCCGACGAATTTGACCTGTGTGCGGTTGCCGATGAAAGCATTGCCGATAATCTGATTCCGCTCGGAACCGGCCGTGAAATGGATGCCAATGGGGCAACCCTGGAAGTGATTGTTGCGCATCAGGTTCTTGTTGGCGTTGTACATGAACAGGCACTTCTTTCCGCCGTCAACGACAACATTGTCTTCCAGCAGGGCATCATTGGCGTAGTTGAGCATGATGCCGTGGTCCCGATCGCCGATGGACGTATTGCCGATCACCTTGACCCGGCTGGTGAACATGATTGCGTAGCCCAAATGGTTATCAATCGAGATGTTCCCCGACACTTCGCTGTCGTCGGCATACATGTAGTGAACGGCGAAACGCAGATTCTCGAACCGGTTGTTCTTGAAAGTGTTCTTCCTGCTGGAATTGACAAAAATCCCGTCACGGCCATAGCGGATTTTGTTGTTGTTGACCTGGGCGCCGGGCGCGTTCCAGACGTAGACGCCGTTGCCCCGCCGGTTCATCAACCGGTCCCGGCGACCGATGATCGTGTTGTTTTCGACGCGAGCATTCTTTGCGCCGTGAATATCGACGCCGTATAGATTTCCTTCAATGTGATTGTCTCTGACGACAGCATTTGTTGCTTTCTTCGTAAGCTGGACGCCGCTGTCGATCCCCTGGTGGTCAGAGCCTGAGCCTTCCAGACGCAGGCCGGATATGGTCACATCTGCCGCATCAACCCGGATGACTGATCCGGTTTCGTTGCCCAGCACATGCACTTTTCCATGCCCCAGGATTTGCAACGGTTTTGTAATGGTAAAGCCGCCGCCATACCTCCCTGGCTCCAATAATAGCCGGTCCCCCGTGGCGGCGGCTTCGATGGCCCGCACGAGGGCATTCTCACCCGGCATCACACTGACATCAGCGGCCTGTGCCGAAGTCAGCAGCGATGCGGACAAGAATACGCCAAAAAATGTGCGGGCCATCATATTCATTTCAGTCGACCTCAGGCGCCGCGCGGTTCGACCAGCATGCGTCCGCGCATTTCCATGTGCAGTGCATGACAGAACCACTGGCAATAGTACCAGTGAACGCCTGGACGGTCGGCCGTGAAGGTGATCGAAGATGTCGCCTGCGGCCCGACCTCCATGGCGATGCCGTAGTTGGAGAGGCAGAAGCCGTGGGTGACATCATCAATGTCATCAAGGTTGGTCACGTAGACCGTGACCTCGTCGCCCTGTTTGACCGTGAATGTCTCCATTCCGAACACCGGCGCTTGCGAGGTCATGTAGACCCGGACCTTGTTTCCGTCACGAATGACCGTATCGTCGGATTCCAGATCCACACCATCAGCTTGTGCCTGCTTGACGGCGTCGGCAAAAATCGGATCGGCACGATCATATACATTGACCGGGTTCACGATATCCGCTCGAACGATGATGCTGTCATGCGGTTCCGCGAATGTCGGTCCGTCGTGGACAACCTTCATCTCGTCACTTGAGATATCGATGACCTGTTCGTTTTCAGGCTTCAACGGGCCGGTATTGAGGAACCGGTCCTTCGAGAACTTGTTCATCGAAATCAGCCACTGGCCATCAGCCTCGGCGGTCTCACCCATGGAGGTGGAGTTGTGTCCAGGTTGATAGTGGACATCGACCTTCGAGATTATGGGGTCGACATCCTCGCCCGCAAATGCCTTGATCGCCTTGTCCATGTTCCATTTTACCACCTGGCTATCCAGGAACAGGGTGGTGAAACAATTGCCTTTGCCGTCGAAGGCCGTATGAAGCGGTCCAAGGCCAAGCTCTGGCTCGCCAACAATACAAGAACGCGGATCGGCATCGCTTTCAAACAATGCATCGACCTTCTCCACATCAATGATCGAAACCGTTGGAGACAGTTTACCGTTGATGACAATGTGCTTCTTGTCCGGTGCTGTGTTGACACCATGCGGGCTGTTGGGGATCGGTATGTAGCGGGTATATTTCTTGTTTGATCCCTTCAGGCCGTCAATGACCGGAACGCCGTTCAGCATTTCGACATCACCGGCTGCCACGCCTTCCTCGATAGCCTTGATGTTGAACACGACAACATGGTCGAGTTCACTTTCGGTCATTTCGGCAAGGTTCATGCCCATTTCCGAGTTGTAACTGGTCGAGAAGGCATATTTGCCCTGATAGTCACAGTCGGTGTTATCAAGGTTTCCGGAAACCTTGACCTGCCAGGCGACCTTCATTTCGTCGCCGTCAATCGCCGAGAAGATGTTCACATATTGTGACGGGTCATCCAGTATCTCGCCGTCATTGACCAAGGGAGCCTCATGTTCCCCATTGGCAAAGATATAGCCGGTGCGCGGGAATTTCTGCGGGCGCATGCCGTGAATGTCATGGGCATTTGGAATTTCGATGATCTTGTCGCATTTCATTACATCGCAGCGAATTCGGGCAACGCGCGTATTCGCCTTGTCATTGGCGAAGATGTAGCGGCCGTCATAGGTGCCGTCGGTAAACGACATATGCGGGTGGTGAAGATCACCATTGTCATAGGTCTTCATGTTTCTGGCAGCCAGAAACTCCTTGGTCTCGTCGGTCAAACCTTCGGTCAGGACTTTCAGGCTTTCATTGGTCTGTCCCCAACCGGTGGCTGAACAGCGGTTGAAGACCGGTATGCGCATCAATTCGCGCATTGACGGAAAGCCCATTACACGAACCTCTCCGGTCTGGCCCGATGACCAAAAACCGTAATAGGGATCGAGCTCTCCCGGCGCGAGGTTTATCTCGGATCCATCGGCGGCCCGTGCCTTGCCAACGCCTCCCGACAACAGGCCAGCGCCGACTCCTGTACCGGCAACGAAGGCTCCGGCAGCTCCGGCAGCCATTACACCGCGACGGGTAAAGCCTTTTCTTGTTTTTTCCTCTTTTGACATAACCTGTTCTCCTTTCATTGAGTTCGAGACAGTTTTCATTTGGACGGGCTGGCATTGACCAGCTCATCAATGTTCTTCCCGGCAAGCCGGTTCTTTCCGCGAAATTTCGCGCGTTTCTCGGCTGTGATCACACAGACGGGGCATTTCGTGTTGTGCTGATACAGAACCTGGCAGTGCAGGCATTGGTGGCACTCATTGGGATTGATTGTTCCCTCGGGATGAATGGCCTGAACCATGCATTCCTTGGCGCAGCGCATGCAGGGGTCGCCGCACTCCTTGTACCGCTTTAGCCAATCGAACATCCGCATCCGGCCGGGGATGGCGAGCGCGGCGCCCAGCGGACACAGATATCGGCAATAGAAGCGTTCGATGAACAGTCCGACCGCAAGCAAGGCGACTGCGAACAGGACATAGGGCCAGGAACGTTGGAATTTCAGAATGATTGCCGTCTTGAACGGTTCGATCTCGGCATATCGCTCTGCTAGTTCCAGGGAGTATAAGGAGAGCCCGAAAAGCCCAAGAAAGATCATATATTTGATTGGCCACAGCCGCTCGTGGACGCCCCAAGGCACGATAATCTGCCTTACGTTGAAATAACGTGCGATCTTGTTTGTCAGTTCCTGCAGGGCACCAAACGGGCAAAGCCAGCCACAGAACACACCACGTCCCCAGAAGAGGAGGGAAGCGGCAACCGAGAACCAGAGAATGAAGATGAGCGGATCCATCAGGAAGGCGGACCACGAGAAATCCGCGGTGAGCGCTGAGAAGAATGCCAGAATGTTTACAACCGAAAGCTGGGCATTTGCGTACCAACCGAGGAAGAACAGGGTGAATATCAGGAAGCCGATGCGGAACCAGTCGGTAAAGCGTTCATTGCGTGTGACCTGCATCTGGAAGAAAAACACAGCGGTCAACACGCCGATCGCCGCAATCAACAGCGCCACTTCGACACTTTTCTGTTGCCAGATCCGCTTCCAAAGATGGCTGAGTTGGTCAGCGTCAGAAGTAGCAACTGCGCCGGTCAGCTGTGGTTCGCCGGTGGCCTGATTAAGGTCGGCGCTGACCGTCCGGACATACCGGTCAGGAATCCGATAGCCCAGATCAAATGTAATAAATGCCTTATCGACCGGACCAACTGCCCGTTGCACAAGCAATTGCAAACGGAACGGTTGCGCCGGATCAAATTCCATTTCTGCTGGTATCTTGAAGATATCCAACTCGGTGAAGCTAGGCGCGTCATCCGGTGCAAGACGTCCCAGGCGGCGATGCTGCTTGTCAAAAAACCTCGCGGAGTTGTCGCCCTGAATTATCTGGATGCGATCAAAAATTCCGCCGCGGACATAGCCTGATCCCTTGAAGGAGTATTTTCCACGACCAAGGACCAGGATGGCCTCCTGATCGTCATCGAGCCATTGAAGCAGATTTCCGTATTCCTCATCACCAAGCAGATTGCGTCCAATCTCCGGGGCACTGATCAGCGCCAGATTGAGATCAATGAATACATCTTCGGGATCGCCTTTTTCTGGCCGGCTGGCTGCGCGCTGATCACCGCTTTCTGCAAAGGCCTGATTGACCTGGCCGACGTCGAGACGCAGCGAACGTACCGAGCCGTCGCCTCCGAGGGTTTGCCAGTCGGACACTGGGATATCTTCACCCGCAGGACGCAGTAATTCCTTCTTCGGACCGGAAACCTTCAACTCAGGCTCCAATCCGCCCAATCCCAATTGCCGGGCGACCTTCAACCCTGCGCGAATGATCGAATCGTCGATCACCATGATTGTCACGGTCGCGCCCGACACGATTTCCAGCTCATGGGCCGATCCGCCGGACTCTGCCTCCTTGATCAGGTCAAGTCCGGCGTAATTCTCGGTTACCGCCTGGATCCTGCTGTCGGGGATGCCGATAAGAATGATCGGTTCGGAATGCTTGACCAGTTTGACGCCGGTTACCTTGGCATCTTTATCAACGCCTGCGACGACATGGATCGGTTTTCCCGAGTAACCGGTGGTTGTCACGAAATCGGAAGTCAGGAAGACGTAGCCGATCGGCTCTCCGTCTTTCAAGGCGGGAAAGACGGCAATGTCGCTACGCAATTCTCCAAATCTGTCCGCACCTGGAACTAGAGATTCGACGTCGATCTCCTCCAGAAATTTTGGCAAAAGAGGTTCCGCAACTGCGGCGGCAAGACTTGTAATCGTGCAAATCAGGACGACCAACGATGTTATAATCAGATTGCTGCAGCTCTTTTGAAAATCTTGCATAACTGCCTACTGAAATCGTATTTTCGGCGGTCAGCTTACTGATCTTCAGAATTTTGAAATTGCGCTACATCAAACGAATCTATTTTTCTTAGGATTAACCAACAGTATGATTTTCGTCTCTGGCATAGGAGGACGGCATGAATCCCGATGGACCGTTGCTACGGATATTCGAAGTGCAAACCAAACCGGGTTGTGTCGAGAAATTATTGGAAAATTTCTCCACGACTTCCGCTAATGTTGTTCGGGGTAAACCCGGCAATAACGGCTATTTCTTTGGCCGCTGCGTCCAAGGGGGTGATGACATTGTTATGTTTGTATCAGTGTGGCGGGATCTGGACGCTGTAAAAACCCGATTTGGTGATGATTGGCAGCGTTCATACATGCCAGACGGTTATGAAGATCTGATCGAAACATGTTTCGTGCGCCATTTCGACGCGAGTTCGGGCTGGCATGTCGAAGCGTTGTAGTTTCTACTTTGCCAGAATGCTGCGCTTTTCAGCCAGTGTTTCGCGGCGCTTTTGTTCGATGCCGGTTCTGAAGGATTGTTCGACAAAATCCATATGGTCAGCTGCGGCCTTTTCTGCGCGATCCGCATCTCCATCCAGGATTGCCTGACCAAGCTCAAGGTGCTGTTGCAACAATTTCTCGCCGGTCCCGTCAATCGTCTTCAGATAGTCGCGGTTATAAAATACGCTCTGCTGGGTCAGATCGTAAATGGACGCCATCATATGGATGAGAGTTGCATTTTGACTGGCATCGACGATTGCTGAGTGGAGACGAAAATCCGTGTCGCGGGATGTTTCGGTATCGTCATTTTCCCAGGCTTGCTGCATTTCTTCCAGAATGGCTTGCAGTCGTTTTTTGTCCGCTTTTGTAGCGCGGGTCGCGGCAAGCCGTGCTGCGAATTTTTCCTGCTCACGGCGATATTCAAGATAGTCGAAGAAAGCAGGCTCGTGCCTGCCATATAGCGAAAGCAATGCCGGTAGCATTGCCTTGCCGGTCAGCGGCGCGATGAAGGTTCCCTCGCCATGGCGGGTCGCCACGAGTCCGTTTTCTTCCAGTTTCTGCAGAGCTTCACGGAGTTTCGGTCGGGAGACATTCAGGACTTCGGCCAGTTCGCGCTCGGAAGGCAGCCTCCGTCCTTCTTTCAATATACCGGCAGAAATCATGTCCTCGATCTGGGCGACAACGGAGTCAGCTACAGACTCGTGACCGATCGGTTCAAAGAGTGATGCAGGTGTCATGGTTGGGTCTCCGCATAAGACGCTTTATCAATTGGTATAAAATATGAACCAATATGAGAAATTTTTCAAGCTTTTTTGTTTTATACAGAAAGTACGCTTAATTATTGAAATTATGCATATTTTTTTATCAATTTGATATTTCTTTCTCAAAATTGCGGTCATATTCAATGCTTAATCGGTGCACAAAATTGTACCAGTGGTAAAGAAAGTTGTTGACTAAAAGTAGTGGTAAAGTTATTTGTCCACTCCGAGGCGCCGGGAGGTCTGGCGTCGAGACTTGCGCCGTAAGCGGCCGCAATATCCTTGGAGGTAAACATGAAAAGCGTACTTACCAGCCTCGCATTGGCGCTAAGCCTTGCGACTGCACCTGCCTACGCAGCTGACAAATTGCTACTGAAAACGCCGATTGCATTTGCAACCGCATTGCCGGGCCTTGGCTCGCCAATTCCGCGCGTTGCCGAACAGCTTGATCTGATGTCCGGCGGCACGATCAAAATGAAGGTCTACGAACCGAACAAGCTTGTTCCGCCGTTTGAGATTCTGGATTCGGTATCCACGGGCAAGATCAATTCCGGTTACACCACTGCCGGATACTGGGCAGGGAAAATTCCTGCTGCACCGCTGTTTTCCGCAGTGCCGTTCGGGCCGGAAGCCGGCGAATACATGGCTTGGCTTTACTACGGCAACGGCCTATCGCTCTATCAGGAAATGTATGACCAGGCTGGCTTCAATGTGAAAGTTATTCCCTGTGCCATCATTGCTCCGGAAACCTCCGGCTGGTTTGCCAGTGAAATCACCTCCGAAGAGGATCTGAAGGGTTTGAAGATGCGTTTCTTCGGGCTTGGCGGTAAAGTCATGCAGAAGCTTGGTGTGGCTACCTCCCTATTGCCTGGCGGGGAAATATTCCCGGCTCTGGAAAAGGGTGCGATTGACGCAACAGAGTTTTCCATGCCGGCTATCGACGCAAAGCTCGGTTTCCACAAACTGGTCAAATACAACTACTTTCCAGGCTGGCACCAACAGGCAACGGTGTTTGAACTGTTGATCAACAAGGATGTCTGGAACGAGGCTTCCGACCAGCACAAAGCCATAATTGAAAATGCCTGCAAGGCGTCCATGGCCGACAGTTTCGCCGAGGGAGAGGCGATCCAGCATGCGGCCCTGATCGACAATGTCGAGAATAATGGCGTGACCATCAAGAAATGGTCGCCTGAAATGCTCGAAACCTTCCAATCCACTTGGGAAGAAGTAGCCGCTGAAGAAGCTGGAAATGATGAATTCTTCGCGAAGGTTCTCACAGATATGAAAGAGTTCCGAGACGGCTATGAACTCTGGAAGCAGAACGCGTTTCTACCACGCTAGCTGCCAATTCAAACCGAAGGAGCGAGGCGGCTAGTCACTGCCGCCTCGCTCGAAACGCCAAGATAGTTCCTGGCTTTGCACCCAAGATTGGCCTCGGGAGGTTACGATGGCTACAGATCCAAATTTGACGAATGATCCTGTTCAAGCCTATGAGGAAATTCTTGAACATCCGGACACAGACCGCCAATCACTGGCAGTAGCAATCGACAAGACCATCAAGGCCATCGGCCATGTTGTGATGTGGGCCAATGTTCTGTTGATTGCCGCGATCGTCACACAGGTGACCTTGCGCTATCTGCTGAGCCAGAATTATCCGAAACTTGATGAAATCCAGTGGCATTTCTATGGCCTGGTGACAATGGTCGGTATCTCCTATGCGCTGGTTACCGACAGCCATGTCCGCGTTGATCTGGTTCACATGCAGCTCAGCCGCCGGGCGCAACGCATCATCGAAGTCCTGGGAATTTTGACCCTGCTGACACCGTTCATCTATCTGATGATCGACCAGGGATATGATTATTTTTACGAAAGCTTCAGAGTAGACGAGCGCTCCGACAGCCCGACCGGGCTACCAGCACGGTGGGCCTTCAAGGCCGTCATTCCGATAAGTTTCATATTGCTTGCCCTGGCCGCTCTGGCCCGATTGATCCATGACGGGCACGCGCTCCTTTATGGTCCTGCCTCCGAACGTCAGGGTACCAAGCTGCGCCGTGTGGCACTCGTCCTGTTGGGGTTTGCAGTTGTCGCGGTTGCCCTGACCTTTTTGGTCGAAACGACCGAGGAAAAGCTCGTCATCGCAATGTTTCTGACCTTCATTGCCCTGCTTTTTACCGGCTATCCGGTTGCCTGGGTGCTAGCTGGTGTCGGTGTCGCCTATTGCGGACTGGCCTATCTGTTCGACAATGATCTGATGGCCTGGACCGGCTTGGAAAGCACATTTACCGGTCTGGACTATCTGACGCTCGGCGCCGTGGTGAACCGGGTTTACGCTACCATGTCGAATGCGGTTCTGGTTGCTTTGCCGATGTTCATCTTCATGGGATTGATGCTGGATGAGTCCGGCGTCGCAGAGCGGCTGATGACATCTATGCAGCGTTTGTTCGGTACGGTGCGGGGTGGGCTCGCCATTACCGTTACCTTGATCGGCATTATCCTGGCCGCATCGACCGGAATCATCGGTGCCTCGGTTGTCCTGCTGGGTGTGTTGTCCCTGCCGTCAATGATGCAGCAGAGATACGCTCCCACGCTAGCAGCAGGCGTTGTATCTGCGTCCGGCACACTTGGCATTTTGATACCGCCCTCGATCATGCTGGTCATCATGGCCGACCAGATGGCCCTGTCGGTGGGGGATTTGTTCATGGCGGCGGTGTTTCCCGGTGTTATTATCGGTATCCTTTATCTCGGCTACATTTTTTTGCTGGCACAGGTAAAGGCCGATGTGGCGCCTGTTCCCGATGACGCGAAGCGACCTGACTGGGGCGCGGTCCGTGATGTGATGATCGCGGTCATTCCTACCCTGGCGTTGATCCTTGCTGTGCTTGGTTCGATCTTTGCAGGCATTACCACGCCAACCGAAGCGTCCGGCATCGGTGCGCTCGGTGCGACCTTGCTGGCGCTGGGATACCGGAAGCTGAACTGGACCAAGCTCTGGAATGTGCTGGTATCTGCGTTCAACACGACGGCCTATATTTTCGCGATCTTTCTTGGCGCGACGGTGTTTTCCTACGTCCTGCGTGAACTTGGCGGTGACGAGCTGATCGAAAGCGTCGTGGCTGGAATTGGACTTGGGCCAGATGGCACGGTCCTGTTCATCCTCCTGATCGTCTTCCTGCTCGGCTTCGTACTCGACTGGATCGAGATTACGCTGATCGTTCTGCCGCTGATGAGACCCATCATCAACGGTCTGGGCATAGACATTCCCGGATTTGGTGTTATCGACGAGCCTGCTTTGATCTGGTTTGTCATTCTGGTTGCTGTAACATTACAAACCAGTTTTCTTACGCCGCCGGTAGGTTTTGCGCTGTTCTACCTCAAGGGGGTGTGCCCACCGGAAATCCGGCTGATGGATATCTATCGGGGCATTATCCCATTTGTCGTGCTGCAGCTTGTAGGTCTCGCGCTGGTCTTTTTCTGGCCTGTGCTGGCGACCTGGTTGCCATCGGTAGCCTATTAAGGAGAAGGTACCGATGAGACTGAAAGACTGCCATAACTTCCATGACTTCAGGCGGCTGGCCAAACGCCGGCTGCCTGGGCCGATTTTCAACTATATCGACGGCGGCGCAGATGATGAGACGACACTGAGGGAAAACACTCGCGCCTTCGACCGTTGTGATTTGCTGCCATCGGTCCTGACCGGAGTGTCGGATGTCGATATGTCGGTAACCGTCATGGGGCAGAAGCTCGACATGCCGATCTACTGCTCGCCGACGGCGTTGCAAAGATTGTTCCATCACCAGGGCGAACGGGCAGTGGCTGCGGCAGCCGAAAAGTTCGGCACAATGTTCGGCGTATCCTCACTTGGTACAGTTTCGCTGGAGGAAATGCGCAAGAAACACAAGACGCCGCAAGTCTACCAATTCTATTTCCACAAGGACCGTGGCCTGAATGCAGCAATGCTGGAACGCGCCAAGACGGCCGGCGTCGAGGTGATGATGCTGACGGTAGACAGTATTACCGGCGGCAATCGCGAGCGTGACCTGCGCACCGGCTTCTCCATTCCCTTCCGGCTGACGCTGGGTGGAATGATCCAGTTTGCGATCAAGCCGATGTGGGGCATCAACTATGTGACGCACGAAAAATTTTCCCTGCCGCAACTGGATGAATACGTGGATATGGGCGGCGGCGCGAGCTCGATCGGCAGTTACTTTACCGAAATGCTCGATCCGTCGATGAACTGGGATGATGTCGCCAAAATGGTTCGCGATTGGGACGGGCAATTTTGCCTGAAAGGCGTCATGACCGTCGACGATGCGCGGCGCGCTGCGGATATTGGGTGTACCGGCATCGTATTGTCCAATCACGGTGGGCGGCAGCTGGATGGTTCGAGAACACCCTTCGATCAACTGGCTGAAGTCGTTGATGCAGTCGGTGATCGGCTTGATGTCATGATGGATAGCGGTGTCCAACGCGGTACCCATGTACTCAAGGCGCTTTCCCTGGGGGCGAAGGCGGTTGGTCTGGGCCGGCACTATCTCTATCCGCTTGCGGCCGCAGGCCAGCCAGGCGTCGAACGCGCGCTGACCTTGATGCGGGCGGAAATCGAGCGCGACATGAAGCTAATGGGCGTGACGCGGATTGATCAGTTGGGACGAGACAATCTGCGTTTCCGTGATCCCGCTGGAGCGCCTTATC
>JANQQM010000003.1 GCA_028289365.1 Salaquimonas sp.
ACGTTGTGACGTGGTTGGTACCAAAAATCGTAGTTGAAGTTCATGTCCTTCAGGTCGTTTTCCCAACGACCGACGATTTCGAAATCTTCGTTGAGGTGAAGGAAACCGCCAGGCGCATTGCCTTTGGCATCGCCCAACATTGAAATGATGATGTCTGAGCCGAGACAGTGCACGGTATGCGGCGCTGATAGGTTGGTCTTCTTTCGGATCTCGCTGCCTTCAATGACCTTGTGGATCTTGGGCTTCCTGGGGTCCGTGACGCAATCCACGATGTGGATGCGGCTGGAGCGCACGCCGGGCACGATCAGGTAGCGCCGCTCTTTGCTTGAATCATGGTGGCATGAAGAACATGCATTCCATCCGATGTGGTGGAGCTCGTCACCAATGTTCGGCATTTCTGTGCGATGGATGACCTTGGAGTACGTCTTGCTCTTCGGATCGACATCGATCGTTGCAATGTAGTCCGGCTTCTCGATGCCCGTGCCGGTGTACAGCGCCACCGAGTACAGCAACTTTTCACGCGGAGCCTTCATCGCCTCCTGCGGAGATGCGTAACCAGGTCCACAACACGTCTTCTTCGCCATTATCGCCTCCCAAACGATTATTATTTCTTTAGCCAGGCGACCAGCATTCTCACCGGTCAATTCATTATGGGATCAGTAAGACCATAAGAGAATTCTGTGTCCACCGCTTTTCTCTCTGCAGGCCCATCTTTCGTGAGAAATTCTCCAAACCAACGGTCAGTTCGCAAAACTGTTGAGCTCGTTCGCAAGCTCAAACATTCCGAGCGATCCGCGAAAGCTGAACGATAATTCAGCGGACAGCCGCAAATAATTCCCCGATTTGTTAAACTTCAGCCCTGAATTCTCGGCAACACGATCGGCGAGCGGGCCTAGCATTCGCTTGACGCCTGCGTATCGCCAATGCGATCCATTTTAGCGTGCCGGTAGCAATCGACTTATCAGCTTGCTGGATGGCCTAAACAAGCCCGCGAGGGGAGGAGTTCAATCGTGACAAAAAACATTTTTAAATTGCTAAGCGGCGTCTTTGCCCTGGTTGTTATGACGGCCGGGTCAGCTTTCGCGCAAGAATGTAAACCCGCATCGGTAACCGCAACCAGCAATCTGTACGTCTCCAAGACACTAGGTGCCTATCCTGGTTCGTGGGCAGCATGGCGCAAGAAAGTCAAAGCCGAGCATGGTGATGGCTGGCAGGCCTGGCGCCGCTCGAAAGAACAGAACATCAGCTGCGAGAAGGTCAAGAATGCCTCGGGCCGTAATCGCTGGCAGTGCACGCGCTCTGCAATTCCTTGCCGGCCAGGTGGCGGTCAGGTTGCGATTTGCGACGGCCCGCCGATCAAAAGCAATCTTCGCCGTGGCGACAACAATGATCAGGTCAAGACACTTCAGTGCCTGCTCAAGACCTACCATGGTGCGGACCTCGACGTTGATGGCGACTTCGGACGTGGTACGCAAGCAGCTGTTCGCGCCTTCCAGAAGGAGAAGGGCCTCTCGGCTGATGGCGTTGTAGGTAACAAGACGCTGGAAGCTTTACTGTCATAGTGGCAGTCATTCAATCAGCTGCGCGCGAAGTTTTGATGCGCAAATGATCAAAAAACATTGGGCCGCTTCGTTATCCGAAGCGGCCCATTTTGTTGAGAAGCTTTTTCGAAGTTCTGCCTTACTGCGTGATCGTTTTCACAACACTCGATGTTGGTCTCGTCGAACCTGGTCGACCCAATCCTTTGACGTTCTTTTCGATGGCCTTGTCATATTTGGGAAGGCTCGTCACGGGAAAGGCCGCTGTCATATGCACCACCTTGAATCCTTCGGCTTGTAAACCGTCAAGGATCAATCCGGTGGCCTTGGCGGTGACCGGCTGGATATCATGCAATAGCAGAATGCCTTTACCGGCCGACTTCATTTTTGAAATGACCTTGTCGGCAAGCTTGCGCGGATTTCGGTATTTGAAATCGAAGGAGTCAACGTCCATTGAGAAAATGGCAATATTTCTCTTTCCGAGATGTTCCAAGCCTTCGTTCGAATCACGCAGGAAAGGAAACCGGAAGAATGGTGCGATTGGTTTTCCAACCGCTCGCTTGACCGCGCTCACGCCCTTCTCGATTTCGTCGATTGCGATCGCCTTGTTCTTCTTACTACCGAGATTTTTGTGAGACCACGTGTGGCTGGCAACCGTGTGCCCCGCCTTATGGACGCGGCGAATAATCTCCGGCAGTCCCAGCGCCATTTTCCCGACGGAGAAGAAAGTTGCCTTGGTGCAGTGCCGCTTGAGGGCTGCGAGCACCTGGTCGGTCAGCTTTGCTTGCGGGCCATCATCAAAGGTCAGGATCACTTCCTTGTCCTGAAGGAAATCGTGAACCTTGTATTGGGCGAAACCGAACGCAGGACCTCCTGTCGTATCAATCTGAGCAACACGACTGACGCCAATCGCATTGGGGTTGCCAGGGCAGTCCGCCGCTAAAGCCTGTCCGGTCGCGCTGAGCGCTAACACACCGGCGGTTACCAGAA
>JANQQM010000058.1 GCA_028289365.1 Salaquimonas sp.
ATCGCGGTATTCCTGACCAGCGTTATCTTGTTCGTCGCCTTCCCGTTCATTGAGGCGCGGGTTCGTGATCCGATGATCCCGGTGCCAATGATGCGAAACAAGGAATTCATGCTGGCGGTTGCTGCAAATGCACTGATCATGCCGGCGCTTTTTCCTGCCTTTCTGTATTTTCCGCAGATATTGCAGAAGGTGCTGGGCTGGAGCGTATTGGATGCTTCGATTGGCATGTCGCCGCTGATGGTGTTACTGGCCATCGGTTCGATATTTTCCGGCCATTTCTACAACATCTTCGGCCCAAAGAAGCTGCTGGTATTCGGTTACGTCTTGGTCTCGTTGGGAGCGGCTTATGTTGTCCTTGCGCCCTCAGCCTGGGGTTATTTTGCCTTGCTGCCGGCAATGCTGCTGTTCGGGGTCGGTGCTTCGGTTGCAGTCGGTTCTTCGGGGACGGCCGCTGTCGGCGCTGTGGTTCCGGAACGTGCCGGGATGGTTGGTGGGCTGACGTTCACAGCGCATCTGGCATTTGGTGCGCTCGGCGTGGCGGCAGCGACGGCAATCGTCTATGTGACCGGAAGTTCGGGTTTGCACACCGGGCTTGCCAGTGCCGGGATCGAACTCGCGCAGTCAAAAATTGCCATTTTGAACAGTGCAACGCCGGATAGTGCCGGTGTGAAGGACGTATTGGACAGCTTGCAACCAGAGCAGGCGGATACGGTTCGTGAACTCATGACATCCACTTTCCGTGCCGGCGTGCGTAATGCCTATTGGCTGGCACTGTTTTGGGGGTTGGTCGGTGTGTTTGCGGTAATGTCCATCGATGAAGAGCGGCTGAAGCAAGCGAAAGATTTCAAGGAGTCCGCTAAAACCAAAGATTGAATGGGAAATTGAGTATATACTCTTGCGTTCAGATCGTAATTGCCGAATTTCGTTAGACATGAATGCAGTCAAAGTAAAAACAAGCAGATTGAACGGACCTTTATAGTCGTTTACAAACTAGACCGACTCGGTCACTGAACAGAGAAAGAAAATCAGCCATGATGTCGCTTGCCCATCTAATCATTGCCGTAAGTGCCTTTTTTCTATGGCGCCGAAACGCCGAATGGGGCTGGATTACCATGATGCTGGTCTTGGTAATCGGATTGTACATCTTCCTGCAGGATGTTGATTTCAGCTCGAATTTGGGAGTGTCGTTGTGAGGCTTTCACCTGATCTTGCCAGAACACTAAATTTCCTGGGGCTGATGGGAATGATTGGTGTCCTGATCGGCGCCTATTACATGCAATTTGCCTATCGGGAGCTTCCCTGCACGCTCTGTCTGTTGCAGCGCCTTGCGATGGTCGCTGTTGCCTATGGTGCTGCCATGAATGTGGTGCTTGGTCCAGATCCGCGTCATTATGGTGTTTGTCTGGTATCTGCGGTGTTCGGGGGAGCGATCGCCATCCGCCAGAGCCTCCTGCACATCAATCCGTATTTCGACAAATCTACTGGAATGCCCACATTGGAAGCGACTGCCAATCCGGGATTTGGTTCGCCGATTTTTGGGTATCACATGTATACTTGGGGCGTATTGATTTTCGGCACCGTCATTCTGATTGTCGGCCTGGTCCAATTGTTCAAAGGACAATTTGAGAAAGCCGAGCCAAGCACAGATTCGCTGCGCACC
This sequence comes from Salaquimonas sp., assembly GCA_028289365.1. Classification (GTDB taxonomy): domain Bacteria; phylum Pseudomonadota; class Alphaproteobacteria; order Rhizobiales; family Rhizobiaceae; genus BOKV01. Next base: position 1,661 of record JANQQM010000058.1, read on the forward strand.
ATGGCAATGATTGGCGCCGGCCTGTTCTTTACGGTGAGCGCAGTAGAGACGGTTACGGTGTTCCTGGAATGCGGACCGGGCGATTGCCCGAACGATGGCGGCTGGAACTGGTGGATCCTGCGTTAGGGATGATGGTTAGCCCTTTTGGGCCTCATCCAGGCGACGGCGGTATTCGGCTTCCATGTTTTCGACATGGTTCAGGACGTTATCGAGCGACTCATGCTTTGAACCGTCCTGTGCCTCGTCGGCCCATTGGGCAAACTCCTCCTTCAGGGTGAAAAGCACGTCCAGAGCACCCTTGAGTTGCTCCAATTCGGGGTCGATCTTGTCTGCCATTCTTTTTACCTTCCGAATGCTTATCCGCCGCGATGTTTGGGCATAAAAGCAAAAGGATTGCAACAATACAAGCGCGACTCAGAGCTCCGAACAAATAGTTTTGAATCAGTAGAAAAAAATGAATATCTGCTTTAAATTTCACGGATGGCGTATCACAAGAAGCACTTTAGTCAGATAAAGAAATGTATTTGCGCTCAGGAACTTAAATGACGTCCGCTGCTGAAGAGTCGACGAAAGTCTCGATTGTTACGCGAATACTTTCCCATTCGGCAATTGCGTATATTCTGCCGATAGCCGTGTTCTGTATTGCGCTGGTGGTTCTTCATCAACTTGTCTCAGATGTCAGCTGGGCCGAAGTTAAGAAAGACCTTGAAGAAGCGCGTATCCAGACGCTGCTTCTCGCCTTTGCCGCCACCGTGCTCAGCTTTATCGGGATATCCTCCTATGACGTGCTGGGCACCCGGCATTTGGCGCCGGGCAAGGTGCCCTTGCATGTTGCCGGACTGACAGGCGCCACGGGCAATGCCGTCTCCAATCTCTTGGGCGTTTCCTATGTCACCGGCACTGCATTGCGGTATCGCATCTATTCCTCGCTCGGACTCGAGATACCCACCATAGCCGGGGTGCTGGCGATTGGCTGGACGGCCTTCTGGCTTGCCTTGATGTTGGTGTTCGGCGTGCTGCTTGTTCTGCACCCGGAGGGACTAAGCACTGTCTTGCCGATCGATGAAACAGTCGAGACGGTTATCGGAGTTGCCGTGCTGGCGTCCTTGCTGGTTTTGGTCGTTATCCTCGCCAAGAGAAATACGTTTTCCTATGGCGAGTTCACCTTCAGACTGCCGTCTCACGGTACAGCGGGCTTATTGATACTGGCAGGTATGGTTGATCTGCTGGGTTCGGCGCTGGCACTTTATGTGCTGATGCCAGCCGATCTGGTGCAGAGCTTTCCGTATTTCTTCGTCATCTATACCGCTGCAATCGGTCTCGGTCTCGTCAGCCATTCGCCCGGCGGGTTGGGGGTTTTCGAAGCGACGATGATTGCTGGGTTGGGAGCAGCCGGTCGTTCCGATGTTCTGGCTGCCCTATTGCTTTACCGCGTGATCTACTTTGTAGTGCCGTTCCTGATATCCTGCATCGGTGTCGCGATTGTCTACAGCATTGCAGAGCGTCAGAAACTTACCGGCACGGCGAGCTGGATCTACCGTGCAGTAACGCCAATGGTGCCGGTGGTTGCCGCCGGCGTTTCTGCGCTTGCCGGTATCATGCTGGTGGTGACCGGAAATCTTCCGACAGAAGTTTCACGACTGGGCATCTTGCGGGAAATCCTTCCTTTCTCCTTTATCGAGGCATCGCATCTTGCGGCCAGTATTGCCGGACTTTTGCTGATTGTCATTGCACGTGGATTGTACCGGCGGCTTGCCAGGGCATGGTGGATCGCCATGGTGCTGATGAGTGTCGGATTTGTCGTTTCGCTGACCCGGGGCCTGAGTTGGGAACAAGCTTTGATGTTGCTGGTCTCGATTGGAATTCTGGCCCTGTTCCGACCAGCATTTTACCGGGTAGAAGACCAGGCCACCTTCAGGCTGACCGGTATCTGGATAGCGGCAATCGTCGCGCTCATGGCGGCGATCTTCTGGGTTGGGCTGTTTGCCTATTCGCATGTCGAGTACCAGCATTCGCTCTGGTGGCAGTTTTCGCTTGATGGGGATGCGTCCCGTTATCTGCGAGCCTCGCTCGCTGTGGCGGTCATCTTGGTGGTGGTAATTCTGGATTCCTTCCTGACGAACCGGACCCGGCCGATAACAGAACGTCAACCGATTCCTGATGCCGTGCGGCGCATCGTTGCCGAGAGCGGAGATACCGAAGCGAATATGGCGTTGATGGGAGACAAGGCTTTCCTGATTTCCGAGGATGAGACCGCTTTCATCTGTTATGCCGATACCGGAAAATCGCTGATCACCAAGGGTGATCCCTTTGGTGATCCGGAACAAGGAAAGGAACTGGCTTGGCAATTGCGAGAGAAAGCCGACAAGCTAGGCCGTAGATGCGCCTTTTATTCAGTGTCGACCGACTATCTGCCGACCTATCTCGACATGGGTTTGTCCATCCTGAAGATTGGTGAAGTCGCGCGGGTGGATCTCACCGATTTTACGCTGGAAGGCTCGTCCAAGCGCCGGTTCCGTCAGGCAAAGAACAAGGCTGAACGTGAGAATTACGGGTTTGAGGTAATTCCGGCGGCAGAGATTGAGCCTTATCTACCTGAATTGCGGGCTGTCTCAGATAAATGGCTTGAATCAAAGCATGGTACCGAAAAGGGATTTGCGCTCGGGTTTTTCGATGAGGATTATGTCCGCAATTTCGATCATGCTGTCCTGCGCAATCGCGAAACAGGTGATATCGTGGCGTTTGCCAATTTGTTCTTTGGTGCCAATCTGGAAGAGTTGTCGCTGGATCTGATGCGCTATGTTCCAGGCGGACCCGGTTTCGTGATGGACGCGTTATTTGCCAATCTGATGCAATGGGGTCATGACCAAGGTTATCGCTGGTTCTCACTGGGGGCTGCACCGTTATCCGGAATGGAGAGCCGGCGATTTGCCACATATTGGAATCGCATCGGTGACTTTATCTATTCGCATGGCGAGCACTTCTACAATTTCGAGGGGTTGCGTGAGTTCAAGCAGAAGTTCGATCCTGTCTGGAGTCCGAACTATCTCGCTGTGCCTGGCGGGTTGAGCGTGCCGCAGGTGCTTTACGAGATCAATGTGCTAATCTCAGGTGGTGTAAAAGGTGTGATTCGATGAGGACCGGCAACTAGATGCTCCTGCGAATTTTTACAGGCCGCCAGCTTGGTGTGATTGCAGGTGCAATTGCGATGCTCGCGCTTGGTCCTAGTTTCGCTGAAGCCATTGAGATAACCGTTCCGCAGGGTTCCAACCTGCCGATCGCGCTGGAAGAGGAATTGATGGTGGTTGCGTTCCGCCTGATGCTCTTTGTTGTCATTCCAGTGCTATTGCTTACTGTCTTTTTTGCCTGGCGATTTCGAGCATCGAATGTTGACGTCGCACGTCAACCGCATCCGACCAAGGCAAAGGTGGTGGAAGTCGTCACGTGGTTTGTTCCGGCTATTCTGATCTTGTTGCTTGGAACCATTGTTTGGCGGCAGACCCATTTGCTCGATCCCTATCGCCCCCTAGATCCGCGCGGTGAATCAACCACGGTTCAAGCGGTAGCGCTCAACTGGAAATGGCTGTTCATCTATCCGGAAGAAGGTATTGCGGTTGTCAACGAGCTGGCATTTCCAACCGATCGTCCGCTGAGCCTTCGCATTACCTCTGATGTCGCCATGAATTCGTTCATGATCCGGAAACTGGGCGGACAGATTTATGCGATGGCCGGGATGGAAACCCAGCTCAACCTGAAAACGGAACAAACAGGCAGCTATGAAGGCCGCAACATGCAGTTCTCCGGCGACGGGTTTGCCGACCAGACCTTTGTTGCCGAGGCCATGACGCCTGAGGGCTATCGTGACTGGGTCGACAAAGTGCAGTCCAGCACTGCCGAGTTGACGGCAACGGAAATGGCCGAACTGCAGAAAGACAGCGTGAAGCACCCGGTAACCTATTTTCGGAGCGGTATCGACATGCTGTTTGAATCGATCATCGCCTGCCATGATCCTGGCACGGGTCACAAGAATGGACATTCAACTCAAGAGCTCAACAAGGAGATTTGCCGATGAACGACACCGGTTTCCATCTCCTTGGCCGGCTTACCATCGATGCTCTGCCATTTTACAGTTGGGTCGCTGCGGGTGGTGCGATGGTTACGGTCCTGGGCGGGCTGGGCGCGATCGCCTTCGTTACCTGGTTCGGGCTTTGGAAGCCCCTCTGGCGGGACTGGATGACCAGTCTCGATCACAAACGTATTGGCGTGATGTATATTGTGCTCGCGCTGATCATGCTGCTGCGTGGCTTTGTCGATGCGATCATGATGCGTGTGCAGCAGGCTATGGCGCTTAATTCGGAAGGTTATCTGCCGGCAGACCATTTTGAACAGATCTTCAGCTCGCATGGCACGATCATGATTTTCTTCATGGCCATGCCGTTTCTGGCCGGGCTACTGAATATTGCCTTGCCGTTGCAGATCGGCGCTCGTGATGTTGCCTTTCCGCTGCTTAACTCGATCAGCTTCTACCTGTCGGCTGCAGGAGCGGGGCTTGTATTGATTTCGCTGGTGCTCGGAAAATTCTCGACAGCCGGCTGGTCAGGCTATCCGCCCTATTCAGGCCTGGAGTACAGTCCAGGCGTTGGCGTCGATTACTGGATCTGGGCTATCCTGATCAGCGGGGTGGGGTCGACGCTTTCGGCGATAAATTTCACCGTCACTATCATGTGCAAGCGTGCGCCCGGCATGAAGCCGATGCGGATGCCGATCTTCACCTGGACGGCGCTTTGTTCATCCATCCTGATGTTGTTTGCCTTCCCCGCACTTACAGTCGCTGTAGGACTACTTGGCATGGACCGTACCTTCGGATCGCATTTTTTCACGAATGATTCCGGCGGCAATGTCATGAACTACATGAACCTGTTCTGGATCTGGGGCCATCCGGAAGTCTACATCCTGATCCTTCCCGCCTTCGGGATTTTCTCGGAGGTTGCCGCCACGTTCTCGTCGAAGAAAATCTTCGGTTACCGGTCACTCGTCTATGCGACCATGGTGATTGCGGTGTTGTCGTTCACGGTGTGGCTGCACCATTTCTTCACAATGGGCTCAAGCCCCAATGTGAATGCGTTTTTCGGCATCATGACGATGATCATTGCCGTGCCAACCGGCGTGAAGGTGTTCAACTGGATTTTCACCATGTATGGCGGCCGGGTTCGATACGAGACCCCGATGCTATGGACACTGGGCTTCATGATGATGTTCGTGCTCGGCGGCATATCGGGCGTGTTGCTGGCGATCCCGCCGGTAAACTACATGACCCACAACACGACATTCCTGGTCGCTCACTTCCACAACATGATCATCCCCGGCGTGCTGTTTGGCTATCTTGCAGGCTACATGTACTGGTTCCCGAAAGTCTTCGGGTTCCGGCTTGACCATAAATGGGGTGTGCGTGCGTTCTGGTTCTGGATCATTGGTTTTATACTGGCTTTCATGCCGCTTTACGCCACCGGTCTGATGGGCATGCCGCGGCGCATGGCGCATTATTTTGATCCCGAACTACAGCCTATGCTGATCCTTGCCCTGGTGGGCGCGGTATTGATCCTGGCTGGCATTCTGTGCCTGGCCATTCAGCTTTGGGTCAGCGTGAAGAAACGCGAGGAACTTGCTGATACAACAGGCGATCCCTGGGATGGCCGTACCCTGGAATGGTCGATTTCATCGCCCCCGCCGGCCTATAATTTTGCACGGATACCGGAAGTCTATGACCGTGATCCTTTTACCGAATGGAAGCTGGCTGGCCGGAAGCCCGATAAATCTGATTATTCGGATATATCCGTGCCAGAAAACTCGATGCTGGGCGTTTATCTGGGAGCAGTCGCATTTGCATTTGGTTTTTCCATGGTCTGGCAAATCTGGTGGCTTGCGGTTCTGTGCGGCCTGGCGATCATTGGCGGACTGATCGTTCGTTCTTTCGTTTTCGACCATGAAATCCTGATTCCTGCCGAAACAGTAGCCTTGGCGGACCAATCAGCGGGAGCCGGTCCTGTTGAAGGGAGTCAGCCGGCATGAGTAGCGAAGCCACCAACAATTCGGCAGAAATTTTCAGTCATCACGAAGATGAGGTGCAACTCGGCTTCTGGCTTTTCCTGATGAGCGATGCCGTCTTGTTCGGCCTTTTGTTCGCGACCTATGCCATCATGGCCGGAAATATCGCGGAAGGTCCGACGGGCACCGAGATTTTTGATCTGTTCAACCTGTCGCTGCAAACCGCGCTTCTGTTGGTCAGCACACTGACTATCGCCATTGCCTCCCGGCATGCCATGCTCGGAAACACGAAGGGCGCCATGTTCTGGCTGTTGGCAAGCTGTGTCCTGGGCGCCGGGTTCATCGCGCTGGAACTGAATGAGCTTGGCGGGCTGGTTTTGGCCGGGAACGGGCCCGGGCGAAGCGGATTCCTGTCCGCCTTCTTTACACTGGTAAGTATGCATGGACTGCACGTTTCGGCTGGGATTATCTGGGGTGTGACTCTGGTTCTGCAATTGTCCAGGGAGGGTGTCAGCTCCCGATTATTGTCCAGGATCATGCGGCTAACCTATTTCTGGCACTTCCTCGACATTGTCTGGATCGGGGTTTACTCGACCATCTATCTTCCGTGGATCATGGCATGAACAGCAAACCAACAACATCAGCCGTTACCCCTGCTCACATTACCGGCTTTGTGCTCGCGGTTCTGCTTACCGCAATACCATTTACCGCGGTAGGGCTGAACCTGCTGGCGCCGCAAACGACCATTCTCGTCATCGCAATTACGGCAGTCGTCCAGATCATTGTTCATCTGCGGTTTTTCCTGGATATCCGGATCAAGTCAGACCGTCCGCGCGCCAATATCTCGCTGGTATTTGCCGTCGTGCTGCTTTTCATCATGATTGGCGGGACGATATGGATCATGACCGATCTGGCATTTCGGATGGGTCATTAGACAAGGTGCTAGAGCAGATCGCCCCAATTTGTCCGATCCTGCATGATGTCTGCAATTTCAGCGGAAACAAAGCCGTCGACATTTTCAGGGATCCAGCCGCCGCCTAGAGACTTGTAGACGGCAATGAGGTTTGTCAGTTCATCGGTTCGCGCGACGATCAGCTGTTCCTCGGCTAGCAGAAGATTGCGCTGGATGTCGACGACGCGGTTATAGTCTGCAATGCCACCCTTGTATTGTTCGACCACGAGCTCGGCGGCGCGTTTCGCTGACCTAACCGAGCGGGACAGATAGAGTGCTTCCTGCTTGGATTTCAAGAACGCGACCAGTGCATTTTCGGTTTCAGCATAGGCGTTTAGGACCGTGTTCTGATAGTTGAGCAAAGCCTGCTGGAACTTGGCGTCTTGTACCCGGACATTATTGGCGATCCGGCCATAATTTAGGATTTCCCAACTAAATCCAGGCGCAATAAACTTCACCAGGCTTGAGGTGGAAAATAGGTCGCCAAAGTCGGTGGCCTCGAGGCCAATTGCGCCGCTGATCGAAAAGGCGGGGAAGAAGTCAGCCGTTGCCACACCGATCTGGGCCGATTGCGCTGCGGCAATAAATTCCGCCTTGCGGATATCCGGCCTGCGCCGAAGCAGATCTGCCGGAATTCCAATAGCGATTTCGGCGGGTACGCGCGGTAAAGCCGTACTGCCACTCAACCGCTTGCGCAATTGGCCCGGAGGCTCACTCAGCAGCACGCTCATCGCGTTTTCAGCTTGAGCCAGATCGGCTTCATAGGCGGGAATCTTGGCGAGCGTGTCGTTGTAGAGCACATTGGCTTCATCGACATCGAGCTCAGTTGCCGCGCCGTCGCTCAGTCGCAATTTTGCGATGTCCAGGCTCTGCTTTTGCAGGGCTGCGTTGCGGCGCGCAATGGATATGAGCTGTTGCAATTGGCGAATGACAACATAGGTCGCGGCGACGTCGCCGGTAATGGTGACCAGGGCATCGTCATAGCTGGCAATGTTTGCAAACAGGTTCGCGTCAGCCGACTCTATGTTGCGTCGGATCTTTCCCCAAACATCAATTTCCCAACCGGCATCAAATCCGACCTGTTTTCGGGTGAAATGCGTATCGAAGGGAATGAATTCCCGGATGGGTCGCCAGATTGGATTGTTGGCAGAGATGCTCTCTTTCTTGATCTGGCCGGCCAGTTCCTGCTTTTGCGGGAAAAGTTCGCCGGTCGCTATTCCCAACTGGGCGCGCGCCTGGGCTACGCGCGCTCCGGCGATCTCTAGTTCGAGATTTTGCTCGTAGGCTTCGGCAATCAGCCCATTAAGTGTCTTGTCATTGAACAGTGTCCACCATGGCACGCTGGTTGCACTTCTGGTGGTGAAGCCGGTGCGGGCGTCGATCTCCAGGTTGGCACCCTTGGTCCAGCTATCAAGGATGGGGGCGTCCGGTCGCTCAAAATCTGGGCCGACCATGCAGGCTGCCGGCAGCAGCAGCACAAGAACGGCAGCGAAATTACGAAGTCGGACCATAGTCTTGGCAGCACCGATCATCGCTACAGATCCAACGGGAACAGGAAGTTCATCCAGGTATAGAGGCGAATATTGATCCGTCGGATAATCTCAAAAAATCCGGCTTTGCCGGTATAGATGGCTGCTGCGCCATGCGCTCCTGCCGGAAATCTTGGTACTGCCGGATCGTCAACCGTGATCTCCACGGCGAAGCGGCCCTGTAGTTTTGGAACCGGGAATTTTGGAACGTCACCGCTTGGCACCAGTTGGCCTTGTCCCGTGCCGTCCCAGATCGCAACCACCTTGCCGTTGAATATTTGACCCGGGAAAAGGTCTAGTGCCACCTCCACCGGCTGGCCAGCTTGCACCAATTTGAGGTGTTCCTGATAGTAGGTTGCCAGGAAATAGGGGTTTTCGTCCGTGATCAGCGCGGCAATGGAGCCTATCCTGCGGTCGCCGACAACCAGACCCGGACGGGCCTGTTGCGAGATGATCACGCCATCGGCGGGCGCGCGCAGGGTCGTCTGATCAAGGTAATACTGTGAAATCGCAAGCTGTGCCTGTGCCTGGACAAGCGTAGCATTGACCCCGTCAATCTGCGCATCAAAGGTCAGTTCAGCCTTTTTGAGATTTGCATTGGCTTCAGACAGCTGCGAATTTGCAGCAACCAACTGTTCGTTCCACTTATCAAGCGTCTCCTGTTTGGCGCCACCTCGCGGGACGAGATCGGAGTAGCGCTTGACCTGCTCGGAAGCGTAAACCTGTGCAGCGGTTGCGGCCTGGACCGCGTCGGTAGCGATGTCTATGTCCTGTTCGAGGATTTGCACATTTTGTTGGGCTTCGACTACCTTTGCTTCCTTTTCTCTGACCCGCGCCTGGTACACCGTCTTTTCAAACTCGTAGAGCACATCGCCCTTCTTCACCGGCATGTTCTGCTTGGCAACCGCTTCGACAAGGATGGTTGGTTCCGGTAGGCGGGGCACAATTTGAATGGTCTGTCTGATGACATGTCCGTCGATCGAATAGGGCGTGAAAAAGCGCACGGCAATCAGAAAGACCAGCATCAGGTGGAAGCCAATCCAGAAGGTGACAACACCCCACATGATGTTGAATTTCAGCCAGCGAAACTGAAAGAAGATCAGCCAGATCGCGACGCCATAAAGCAGTGTTATGATGAGCGCGACGGTCATTTCGCGTTGTCGTCCTTTTCAGCATTTGCCGATTGGTCTTTACTCGCCGACTGATCCGGTATTGCTGCTACAGGCGGTTCAATGGCCTCCGCATCGGGTGGATCCGGAAAATGGTTCTTGGTTCCCGGGAATTTCCGGACGTCAATCGTCAATGAATCGTGATAGGCCCAGATCAACGCATGGATCCAGGGGAAAACGGTGAAAAGCCCGATCCACCCGACAATCTTGACGGATTCGGCATGCGGATGGTTGCGCCGTTCGGCCAATTTTCCAGGCAGGCCGCCGATCTGGATCAGGAGATAAAACCCCGCAACGATCGCCAGCAGAAGGAAGAGAAACGTCACATAATCATAGCCGTCCAGAGGACCGGTTACGAGATCCATGCCTATGACCTCCCTAAATCATAGCTTCTGACAGACCATAAACTGCCACTTGTCCGTGCAAGTGATTCTTAGATTCGTCAATCAAACCACAATGGTAAACCTAAACCAAAACAATTGTATGCCATATTCACAAGTCAAAACTGACTGTGACCCAACTGCCGCTGCCGGCAAAAACGCCCTGTTTTCATTGTTGAACGGGATTGTGTTCAGGAGTTGGCGGCGATTCCTGCCTACCATCACCCAGTTTGGTCAGAGGTTACGCGTGCTTGATCTTTCGACAAGGATCGGCTCTTGGGCTATCGCAACACGACCGGCAGAATTGTTCCGGCGCTTGGCAAACATCTCAATCGCGCGCACGCCCATTTCGAAAAGCGGCATTTTGACGGTGGTCAGCGGAACGCGAAGATGCCTGGCCATTTCGATGTCGTGTATTGCAACAATAGACAATTGGTCCGGAACATCGATCTCAAGCTGATATGCAGCCTCTAAAGCGCCGATTGCAGAGACGGCATTGCAACACACAAGGCCGGTCAAGTCCGGATTGGCCTCCAGTAATTCCCGAGTCTTTAACCTGCCGTCATCAATAGCGGGGTCGGCAAACCCAAGTGCCAAGCTTTCAACCTCCAGCCCTGCAGCATCCAGTGCCGTTCGCCAGCCTTCGACCCGATTTTGCGTGAATGTCAGGCCTTCGCGTGTGGCAAGGCAGCCAATCCTGGTGTGTCCCAGTTCGATCAGGTGCCGGGTTGCCAGCTCTGCTGCCTCAATATCCGGAAGCGTCAGCAGCGTCGCCTCCGCATCGAGTTCGGTTTGCAGGAGGACAGTCGGGATTTTTTTCCGGGCGGCACGTGCCAGGGCCAGATCCGACACGCCACCGGCTGCCTGCAAGATCAATCCATCCACACCGCCGCCACCGATAAGCCGCAACAATCGGGAGGCGCGATCATCCAGTGCCGAGGCCTCGCTAATCAGAATGGCCTGACCCTGGAGCGTTGCCTTGTGCTGGGCTCCGCTCAGGATTTCGGCATAAACAGGATTGGTGACATCATGGACAACCATTGCAATTAGCCCGGAATGAGCAGATCTGAGTGAACTCGCCGCCGCATTGGGCGCGTAATCCAGTTCCTCGGCGGTTCTGAGCACGCGTTTTCGCGTTTCTTCCGCGATTCGAAGTGTTGAATCGCCGTTGATTACACGCGAAACAACGGCGGTCGAGACACCGGCAGCTTTTGCGATATCTGCTATTCCAGCCAATCAGTTTCTCCCCTGCAAATTCCACCAGATATTAGCATTGTCTTGACATCGACTGCAAACAAGGTAATTTTTTGTTAAAACGTATTACCATCAATAAAACTAGGCTTTCTGAGTAAAGAATTTACGAATTTTCAAGGTTGGCATATGGAGAAGCCAATGAACAAGGCACAAGCGCCAAATGCACTGGATGGCATCAGAATTCTTGATTTCACGCAGATGATGCTGGGTCCGTTATGCACCCAGACGCTCGCGGATTTCGGGGCTGACGTGATCAAGGTCGAGCGTCCTGGAAAAGGCGAGTGGATGCGCGGCATGCCGATGATCGGCGAATTTGTCGGCGGCGACAGTGCAGCGTTTCATTCCTTCAATCGCAACAAGCGCTCCATTGCGGTGGATTTGAAGGATGAGGAAGGCAAGGCACTCCTTTTTGATCTCGCCAAACATTGCGATGTTGTGGTGGAGAATTTTCGTAGCGGCGTAATGGATCGCTTGGGTTTGGGCTATGAAGACTTCAAGAAAGTGAATTCCAAGATCATCTATGCCTCTGGGTCCGGCTGGGGGGCGGACAGCCAGTTGGCAAAACAGGGCATGCCTGGCCAGGATCTTTTGGTCCAGGCCATGTCCGGCGTGATGATGAATACCGGGCGGGCAGGGGAACCGCCAACCGCATGTGGAACGCCGATAGCGGACTTCGCTGCAAGCCAGGCATTGGCCATTGGCATCCTCAGCGCGCTGATTGCGCGGGATCGCCAGGGAATTGGGCAGAAGGTCGAAACCAATTTGTATTCAGCAACCTTGAATTTGATGGGGCAGGAAAACTTTGCGGTGCTCAATCAAGGAATTGCACTGGAACGATCCAATGCCGGGGTATCCTCGTGCTGGAATGATGCGCCCTATGGCGCTTATCCGTCATCCGATGGATGGGTGGCAATCGCAATGTGCCCGCTGGACAAGCTGGGAGCCCTGATCGGTGACGACAGACTGGGTGAACTTGACCCGTGGGCGCAGCGCGATGAGGCCAAAAAAAGGATCGAAGCGTGCACAAGCAAAAAATCAACCAAGGAACTCATGGCCATTTTCAAGGAGGCAGATGTGTGGGCGGCTCCAATCCGTACGTCGCGCGAAGCCATGGATGAACTATTGGAACGCGACTCTTCCCGACTGGTCGAGATGGAGCACCCCAAAGCTGGAAAAATTTATGCGATTGCCAATCCGGTCAGCATGAGTGCTACTCCGGTCCGGTTACGCATGGTGCCCCCGCAGGTCGGCGAACATACCGACGAGGTTATCGCCGAATTGCTGGGTGAGGGGGATGCGGATGGCTGAAGAACGCTTGCATCAAAACCTGGTGTTGGAACGCAAGGGTCCAATTGAGATTTTGCGCGTCGATCGCGAAGAGGCTTTAGGTGCGCTGAATTTCGAAATCATGGAATGCCTGGGCGATTACGTCCAGGCGCTTTCCGGGCGGATTGATAAGGTCCGCGTCCTGATCATCACCGGTACCGGCCGCGGGTTTGTTGCCGGTGCCGATATTGCGGGATATCACAAGGTCGATCAGACTACGTTTGATGGCTTTCAACGCAGATCGCGAAAGACGTTCGACGCGATTGCGGCGCTACCGCAAATCACGATTTGTGCCGTAAATGGTTATGCGCTTGGTGGCGGATTGGAGCTGGCGCTGTGTTGTGATCTCGTGCTTGTTAACGAGAAAACCAAGCTAGGCTTACCGGAGATCAAACTCGGCCTGCTTCCGGGTGGTGGCGGGACGCAGCGTTTGCCCAGGCTGGTTGGCCCGATGCGGGCCAAGGAATTGCTGTTGACCGGTCGCATGATGACGGCAGCCGAAGCTGTGGAATATGGCGCAGCGCTTGAAACCTGTACTCCCGACGAGCTCATGCCGAGGGCGACTGCCCTGGCGGAGGAACTTGCGGGACAGGCGCCGATCGCGCTGGCAGAGGGCAAACGGGTGATCGATGACGGATTAGATACCGCTTTGAGCGCCGGCCTGACATTTGAACAGCGTGTTCTTGGCGCGCTCTTTGCGACGCAGGATGGCAAGGAAGGCATTGCAGCGTTTCTCGAAAAAAGAGACCCCAAATTCAAGGGTCAATGACGGAGTTCACGAATGGAAAAATCTGTAATCAGCTATCAGTCCGGGCCCTTTACGACGATCTCGATGGGGCTGCCGGGCGATCATGAAGGCAAGACGGCTACCCGGGTGTTCTTCGTCCAGGGTAAAGACAAGACGGCCTTGATCGATAGCGGTCTATATGGCGGTCTTGCATCGTTGAAACAGGGTTTTGAGGAGCTGGAAATTACGCCCGCCGATCTTGACCTGCTGCTTCTGACCCATGAACACATGGATCATGTCGGCAATAATGGTTGGCTGAAGGAAGAAACCGGATGCACGATATTGGGCCATCCGGCGCGTGCCGACCGTGTCGCCGACAATATGCTGAATGCTAAAGCCATTGTGCATGCCTTTCCCGAAGGTGAGCATTTCGATCTGAACGAGGAATATCTTGACTGGATGGGCCCGACTGAAGGCCCGATAGACGAATTCATCAAGGATGGAGATCTGATTGACCTGGGCGGAGGTGTTGTCCTGGAAACCGTCGAGGTGCTTGGGCACTCGATGGCAGAAGTCGGATTTTTCGAGCATTCCACCAAGACCCTGATTATAGCCGACCCGCTGCTGCCGCCGTTTAACCCCGTGCTCTATCTTTATGAAGACCCGGCGGCGATGCGGGCAACGTTCGACAAGATCGAGAAGTTCCTGGTCGAGCGCGATGTTCAAGCAGTGCTGTTTGCCCATGATGAGGTCAAATCGGCAGCGGAGACCAAGGAACTGGTCGATGATTGCCGACGGAGGGTTGATCAGGTTGAAGCCTCGATCATTACACACATCAAGGCAAATCCCGGAATAGGGTTTGCCGAACTACGAGACAAATGCTGCGACGATCAGGACATGGTCCACGAATGGCGTGCGCTCGTCTCGATTGATGCCAGTCTGAAGAGTTTTGCCGATCAGGGGCAGGTCGAAAAGAAAAATGGCGGTTGGCATTATGTCGGCGGATAAGCCAACTACCTGTTGTGTTCTTGGAAATGGCACCATGGGCGCGCAGATTGCGCTATCGCTGGCCTTAGGCGGCGCTGCCGTCAACCTTTGGGGGAGGCGGGCCGACAGTCTGCCAGGATCAATGGAAAGGTGCCGGGCAGGTTATGAGTTCCTGGTAAGTGAAGGGCTTGCCTCTGCTGGGGATGCTGAAACGGTACTGGCGAGGATAGAACTGCAGGGGGATATGGGTGCGGCTGTCTCCGAAGCAGATTTCATCATCGAGGCTGTCGCGGAGGATTTGGCAATCAAGGCAGAATTACTCGCGCGTGCCGAGAAGCTGGCCCGAGGAGATGCAATCCTGTCATCTACGACCTCGGCACTCAGCGCGTCCGATATTCAGGCCGGTCTTGCCGATCCCGGCAGGTTTTGTGTTGCTCATTATGCCCAGCCGGCGCATTTGGTGGGTCTGGTAGAGGTCGTACCCGGCAGGCGCACTGAGCCGGAGGTAACCGAGGCGGTAATCCGGATACTTTCAGAAACCGGCAAAACACCGGTTCTTTGTCCGGATATTCCAGGCTTCTTGTGGGCCAGAATCCAGCACGCCGTCCTGCGTGAATTCGTGACGCTGGTGGGGCAGGGGTTGGTCACACCCGAAGCCTGCGACACAGTTTTGAAGCAAGGATATGCTTCGCGATTGCCGGCGATGGGTGCGTTTGAACACGCCGACCTGGCGGGTTTGGACCTGTTGAACGGAAAGGCGGCGCGCGCGGTATGGGCGGATTTATCCAATATCAGCGATCCGGACCTGACGCCGCTGGGTTCCTTGTTCAAGGAAGGTCATACCGGCATGAAGAGCGGCCAGGGCTTTTACGACTGGACCAATGAGCGTGATCCGGAAGACTTCAAGAAAAAGCGCGACGAGGAAATTGTCAGGCGTATAAAGATACAACGGGGTGCCGACGTTAAGCTTTAGTGCCGATTCGCAGAGATCAACGATCTAGGGCTTGATCAGGACTTTGCCAATCGCCTCGCCGCCCGCCATGAATTCGCAGGCGGATTGTGTTTGCGAAACGGAAAACCTGCCGCCGATCAATCTATCGAAATCGACAGTTCCGGATTGGATCAGATCGAGTGCAGCCGAGAAATCATCTGTGTAGAGGATCGAGCCGATTGTCGTAATTTCCTTGAGCGCCACGAGGTGCAGATTAATCGGAACCGGGCTTGGCTGGATGAGTGACAGGACGGCGACGACACCCTGCTTCCTGACTGCCTCAAGCGCCTGATTATAGGCATGCGGGGAACCGCTTGCCTCTATGACGACATCATAGGTGTTGGCGGGAACTGCAGGCCCATTGGTACCGATCAGGAAACCTTTGGTTGCGCCGACAGACTGCGCCACCTCTATTGCTCCTTGTTTGAGATCGGTGACATGGACCTCTGCACCAAGGGCGGCAGCGCCCACGACGGCCAGCAGGCCCATTGGGCCGCAACCGGTGATCAATACGCTTGAATCAGCAGTTATTCCGGCACGTCTGACACAATGCATGGCGCAGGCCAGCGGTTCGGTGAATGTCAGATGATCGGGATTTGTTGCCGGGTCGACTACATGAAGATTGTGAATGGGAAAATCAAAATACTCCCGGAAAAACCCGTCGATATGCGGTTTTGTCGTGGCCGAGCCAGGAAACTGTTTGGTGGCGCACATATTGATGTCACCGGTTGCGCAGCGATCGCATTTGCCGCATTCGATAATCGGGTTGATCGCGACCAGCGCACCGTCTGCAAGCGCAGCGCCATTGGCGTCAACCACATAGGCGCAGGCTTCGTGCCCAAGCGTCGTCGGATAGTCGAGCTCGAAACCCGCATTTGCAAAATGGCGGAAATAATGCATGTCGGTTCCGCAAATGCTTGCGGTGCCAAGGCGGAGGCGCGCTTGGCCGGGCGGGATTTCGGCAGGCATCTCGGCCTCAACGATTTCAATCCTGCGTGCTTGTGAAAGCAGAGATTTCCTGTAGGCCATCTGTTCCTCAGAATCCGATGGAGAAGCCGCCATCGACCGGAAGCGCAACGCCATTGATGTGTTTGGCACTATCACTTGCCAGGAAGAATACCGCGTCTGCGACATTTTCGGGTTTGCCGAACTTGCCGCCGGGGATCCGGCCCTCGATCTTCTCACGTCGAGCCGGGTCCTTTGCCAGGATGGCGCGCGTCATTTCGGTGTCTATGAAACCCGGACACACCGCATTGCATCGAATGTCGAATTTTGCGGCGTCGACTGCCAGGGATCGCGTAATGCCGATCACGGCTGTTTTTGCAGTCACATAAGCTGCAGAAGAGGGCAGGGCCATCAGGCCGCCCATGGAGGAGATGTTGACGATGGCGCCACCGGCCTCTTGCTGTAGCTGAACATATTCGCTGCTGGCGCTGAAGAGCGCCTTGACGTTGAGGTTGAGCACGGTTTCGAGCTCATCTGGAGCGACTTCCCATGCCGGTTTCTTCAAATGAACGCCAGCATTGTTGACCAGTGCATCCAGATTTCCCGATTGAGCATGTATTTGGCGAAGGTAGGACGCGTCCTGCCATCGCGCCAGATCGTGCTGGACGAAGGAGACCGGTCCGCTCAACGTATTGATGTCACCCTCGGTGCGCGCAACAATAAAAACCTTGTACCCGTTGTCGAGGAACGTTTGGGATTGTGCGAGGCCTAGCCCCTTGTTCCCACCTGTAATAACTGCCGTCTTCAAGCGATTGCCCTCGATTGGGTATTGTGACGATAGAGTCTGTTCAATGTTGCAAGGAATGTTGCGGGATCAAGATCTTTCAGAAAGAAATCAGGATATATCGCACAGACATCGTCGACATAAGACAAAAACCAGGGGTCGCGCGGCCTGGTCCAGGCGGTGGACATTGTATTCCAGGTATTGGCAAGAAACCCAGAGTAATCCGGATCATTGCTCAATTTTTCCCAGGTTTGCCGGTGTGCCGGTTGCCCCTCATTCTTGATGTACACATCTGATTGGACTGATTCGGACGCGACCCAGGTTGCGAATTCGACTGCTTCTGCCAGATGTTGTGAGCGGGCTGAAACACCGATGCCTGCCCCCCCGAGGATACCGCAACGGCTGGACTTGCCCTCGAACCGCGGTAATTCCGCATAGGCTAGCTGATGGTCACGAAAACCCGGGCGGGCATAGTTGATATAGCCGAACAGGCAGGGCGAATAGGCAAACTCGTCGGTCGTCGACATCACCTCCAAGGCGGTAATCGGATTCCAATTTATCGCTTCCTGCGGGCCGCGTTTGTAAAGCGCCTTCTGGATCGAAAGTGCTGTCTCGCCTGACCTCGAAGAAATGAATTCATACTCGGAAATCGGCAGTCGGGTTTCACCCATGCCTGCCACCAATGTCATCAGCATGTCGAATGCGTCGACGGGAAGTAGCGGTGTGACGACACTCAACTGATCCTGATGTTTCGAAACCAGATCTTCCCAGGTCGATGGCGGTGCTTTGCAAAGGTCCTGACGCCGAACGGCAACCTGGCAGGCTGCGTCAATCGGGAGCGCCCATTGCCGGCCATTCCAAAAATAGCTTTCCAGGCTTCCGCCGATCGAAACCTGTTCCGGATTGTCCGGAACAGAAAGGGGATGCAGGCAGCCGGATTCGGCGATAAGGCCGACATGTGGATGATCAAGCACGATCAGGTCGTAGTCTTTGGCAATCTGCTCAATCGGTTCGTCGGCAAAAGCCTGCAGGCTTCTGCGATGCCAATTGATTGCGGTTCCCGAAATCTCCCGGAATTCATGAGATGCCGCCTCAAGGCTGGCATAGCCTCTAGAATGATCCCAGGTCATGCCCTTCAATATCATAAAATCGATACCTGCTTGTTTTTCCCGGTTGCAATATATCGTTAAAATCGCGCATGGTAAAGCGATTTACTATACGTTTTTTGTGCCGTTAGCGAGATTTTGTGTGGCGATGCCAAATTCAGTGCTGCTGGACATTAGCCTGATTGATTGACGCATCTACCAATCCCGACATACCTTCGAAGAATTCGATTGGCCCCCAAGTGGTTTTGGGTTCCAAACAGAACGAAACCGGTGGAAGCATCGGCTTTTCATTTGTGGGAGTCCTGAGCCTAAATGCGCCTGGAAAACATCGAGACCTTTGTCCATGGCAATCCGCCACCCCGCCAAGGTGGGCGATATTTCATTTTTGTGCGCCTGACGACAGCTTGCGGTATTTCCGGTGTGGGTGAAATTTACAACGCAACCTTCGGACCGCAGCTTTGCACCGAAATGGCGAAGGAAATGTTCGAGCGTCATTTTCTGGGTGCCGATCCGCATCATGTCGAGATGTTTTTCAGAAGGGTCTATGGCGCCGGTTATACCCACCGCCCGGATGTGACTGTTTCGGGCGTTCTTAGCGGCCTCGATATGGCCTGCTGGGACATTATCGGAAAGGCGGCCGGCAAGCCGGTCTATGAATTGTTGGGCGGAAAGGTGCACGAGCGGCTGCGCAGTTACACCTATATCTATCCGCCGGAAGGCGACGCCTATCCTGATCCGAATTCGCCAAATGTTTATAACGATCCCGATCTCGCCGCTGAAGTTGCAGTAGATCTGGTTGAGGCGGGATTTACCGCGATCAAGTTTGATCCAGCAGGGCCGTACACGATCCATGACGGTCATCAGCCGTCAATGACCGATCTCGACCGGAGCGAATTGTTTTGCAAGCGCCTGCGGGAAGCGGTCGGTACAAGTGCCGATCTGCTGTTTGGGACCCACGGCCAGTTTACTGTCTCTGGTGCAAAACGCCTCGCACGGCGGCTGGAGCCCTATGATCCGCTATGGTTTGAGGAACCAATTCCACCAGATGCACCGGAAGAGATGGCGGAAGTCGCCAGTTATACGTCGATCCCGGTCGCGACCGGCGAGCGGTTATGCACCAAGTATGAATTTGCGCGGGTGCTTGAAACGCGGGCTGCGGCCATTCTCCAAATGAATATGGGCCGTATTGGAGGGATGATGGAGGGCAAGAAAGTTGCCGGCATGGCCGAAACGAAACAGGTCCAGATAGCGCCGCACTTGTATTGCGGTCCGGTTGTTGCGGCTGCGAATATTCATCTTTCGACCTGTAGTCCGAATTTCCTGATTTTGGAATCCATCGGAAAGTTCGAGAAGCCCTATATGTCGCCCCTCAAGACCTCGATTGATTGGGAAGACGGGTATGTGATTCCGCCGACAGAGCCTGGGCTGGGCGTCGAACTTGATGATGAAGCCATTGCGGCCAATCCCTATACGGAGGACGCCTTGCATCTGGATATGTCGACGGAGGTTGCTTCAATTCAGCCATAGGCGATCAAGTTCGCTTCGCCGTGTCGTTTGTTGGCGACGGAAGATTTCGTTACTATATAAAACGAGAAAGGATAACGAATCGATTTCCGGGTGAACCCGAGAAATCGGCCCGCGGGCCGGGCATTGTCATTGCGATGTGGAGGGCACGGAAACCACGCGCCAAACACGGGAGAGTCGCATGGGACCGTTTCCGCACGACGCACCTAAAGCCAAAATTGATGACCACAACATAGCCGGTACGGACGGGTTTGAATTTGTTGAGTTCGCCCATCCGGAATCAGGCGAGCTTGAGCCATTGTTTGAAGCAATGGGGTTTGTTGAGGTTGCACGCCACAAGACCAAGGATATTTCGCTGTATCGTCAGGGTCAGGTGAACTACCTGATCAATCGCGAGCCTGACAGCCATGCCTCCAAATTTGTCGAGGACCATGGGCCATGCGCGCCTGCAATGGCCTGGCGCGTGGTAGACGCCCAACACGCGCTGAAATGCGCACTGGACTATGGCGCCAGCGAATATACCGGCGAAGGCAAATCGATCGATGTGCCTGCTGTTGTCGGGATTGGTGGATCGCTTCTGTATTTCATTGAGGAATATGACGGCGGCAAGAACCCCTATGACCAGGATTTTGATTGGCTTGGCGAACGTGACCCTCGTCCGACCGGTGCCGGGTTCTACTACCTGGACCATCTGACGCATAATGTGATGCGCGGAAATATGGACACCTGGTACAAGTTCTATTCGACGGCCTTCAATTTCAAAGAGATCAAGTTCTTCGATATCAAGGGCAAGATGACCGGCCTGACTTCCCGGGCTTTGACTTCACCCTGTGGCAAGATCCGTATTCCGATCAATGAGAGTACCGACGATCAAAGCCAGATCGAGGAATATCTCAAGGAATATCGGGGCGAGGGAATTCAGCATGTGGCAATCGGAACAGATGATATTTATGCCTCCACCGATCAGCTTGCCGATAACGGCGTGGCGTTCATGCCGGGGCCACCCGACCTCTATTACGACAAGTCTGTTGACCGCGTGAAGGATCACGAGGAGCCGTTGGAAAAACTGAAAAAAAACGGTATTTTGATCGACGGGGAAGGGGTAGTCGGTGGCGGAATGACACGTATTCTGCTGCAGATCTTCTCGAAAACCGTGATCGGGCCAATTTTCTTTGAGTTCATCCAACGCAAGGGGGATGACGGTTTCGGTGAAGGAAACTTCAAGGCGCTGTTTGAATCGATCGAGGAAGACCAGATTCAACGCGGTGTCCTTGTGGCTGATTAGTGTTTCGTATTGGGTAATTTTGGAGGCGTTTGATGGCGGGTTTGAATGAGACGCACGATCCTGCTCGCAAGAGTTGGGTCGAAAGCGCTAATGCGCCGGACACGGATTTCCCAATCCAGAACCTGCCTTTCGGGGTGTTTTCGGTTGATGGCGGCGCCAGGTGTATTGGCGTCGCGATCGGGGACATGATCGTCGACCTGACCGCGCTGGAGGAGGCCGGCAAGCTGACACCCGGTGGCAGTATAAAAGTGTTTGGCGATGGTGTGCTCAATCCGTTCATGGCGCTGCCGCAGGCCGTCTGGTCCGAGACCCGCGAAGCGATTAGCAAGTTGCTGGATGCAGAAGGTGGTGATCAGGATTTGAGCCTGGTTGCGCAGGCGGATGCTGAATTGCATCTGCCGATTTTTGTGCGGTCGTTTACCGATTTTTATGCCTCGAAGGAACACGCCACCAATGTCGGTTCCATGTTCCGGGATCCCAATAATGCGTTGATGCCGAACTGGCTGCACATTCCGATCGGCTATAATGGCCGCGCCTCGACCGTGGTGGTTTCAGGAACCCCGATCCACCGGCCCAATGGCCAGTTGAAAGGCCCGCAGGATGAGGTGCCGGGCTTCGGTCCGTGCCGGAAGCTGGACATCGAACTGGAACTGGGTGCGGTTGTCGGTACGCCAAATCCGATGGGCCAGCCGGTGACGGCTGCCCAGGCCTATGACAACATCTTCGGCTATGTGCTGATGAACGACTGGTCGGCCCGTGACATCCAGACCTGGGAATATCAGCCGCTGGGTCCGTTCCAGTCAAAGGCCTTTGCGACTTCGATAAGTCCGTGGGTTGTTACCCGGGAGGCGCTGGAACCCTTCCGCAAGCCGGCACCGGAGCGGGTCAAGCAGCTCTTGCCCTATCTGCAGGAAAAAACGCCGAACAATTTCGATATTGATCTGGTGGTCGAACTGGCACCGGATGGCGGCAAGCCTTCGGTGATCTGCCGGACGAATTACAAATACATGTATTATTCGTCCGCGCTGCAGCTTGTGCATCATGCTTCCTCGGGCTGCGCAATGGAGACGGGGGACTTGCTGGGATCGGGGACGATCTCCGGTCCGACGCAGGATAGTTTTGGTTCCATGCTGGAACTCAGCTGGAATGGCCGGGATCCCCTGGAGGTCGATGGTGGCAGCCGCACCTTCCTGGAGGATGGCGATACCGTCACCATTACAGGCTCCTGCCAGGGTAACTATCGCATCGGGTTTGGAGACTGCGCAGGCAAGATCCTGCCGGCGCCGGAATTCGGGGGTTAGCATAAACCGACCAAGGGATTGAGGGGACGATCAAGCGTGCGCTATAATGGAAACCGAATTGATGGAGGCTGCAAATGGAAAATGAATCGCTGATTGCCGATCTTGTTGCCTGGATCTCCAAGGAGCCGCGGACCTATCAAGAGGCAATGGATGCCTGGCGGACGTCCTGCCCCAGATTGTCGATCTGGGAGGATGCCGTAGATCATGGATTCATCAAGCGCGAGATCGACAAAAATTCTGTCCCAATCGTAAAGGTCACCGGAAAAGGCACTGATTTCCTGAAATCACTGGGCAGGCAGCCTAGTCTCTCAAGTAGGCGGCCACGCGCTGCCGGGAACGAAGATATCACCGGAGAACATCTTTCGTGCCGTGCGCAGCAGGCCTGCGGAATTGAGCTCAAATCCGTCGTCACCGATCTTGTAATCAAATACCACATCGATGAACCCGCTCGGATGTTCGATCTTGACCGGGGTGGGATGGGTATTGCTGATGGATATCAGTCCTGCGGCGACCGTGTTCGGTGCAAGCAGGCAGGAGCCGGTGCAGATGGAGCCGGTCACCGCATAGGAGGGATGGGTATTCCATGGCATGAAATAGCGTGCCGCTGCGGTACCACCTTCACGGGCCGGAGCGAGCAGTCCGAATTTCGGCACAACGGATTTTGTGACGTCGCCCATTCCCATTAGTTCACCGGCTTTCAGGCGAACTTTCTCAATCTTCTCGAACAGAGCCTTGTTTTCGTCCAGCTCTTCCCGGCTTTCATATCCGGTGATGCCAAAGTCTTCTGCCCTGCCAATCACCATCGGCATGGCGACATCGATGCAGGTGACTTCATAACCTTCTATAAGCTGGCGTGACTCGCCAGTCGGGAAGAGGGCGCCGGTCTTTGAGCCAATCACATTCATGAAGTTGAGTATGACGGGAGCGGCTGTTCCCGGTACGCCGGTGATGCTGGCATGCCCATCATATCGGACCGCCCCATCCGGGGTCTCGATGATGGCTTCAACGAGAGCTTCTGTATTTACACTGCGGATTTTCACATTGGTGGTATCGCCGGAGATTGGCAACAGGCCCATCTCCAAGGCCGCCGGCCCGACTCCCGCCAGGATATTGCCGCAGGTCGGGCTAAAATCTACCAATTCCTGATCAACAGCAACCTGCGCGAAAAAGTAGTCGATATCCGCCCATTCATGTTCCGACCGGGAGAGCATGGCGACCTTTGTCGTTACCGGATTGCCGCCGCCGACGCCGTTGATGTTCAGGGGATGCCCGGCGCCGACCGCCGCGATCAGGACCTTTGCCAGCTCATCGCGATCCTCGGGCAAGTCCGTACGGTCGAAATACGGACCCTTTGAGGTTCCCCCGCGCATCAGGATGCAGGGAATTGCATGTTGTTTCATCAACCGATCCTTATCTCAGCGGCCATGGCAGGTCCATGTAGCTTTGCAACAATCCCGGTGGGAAATCGCGGTTGAGCGACCATGCCATGAAGCACATGAATGCGATGCCGCAAGCGGAATAGATTGCTGCGTTAAGCCAGGACAATTCCGCTCGATAGCGCAGGAAACTGACCAGGAAGAATGCAAGTGCAATGATGAAGCCAAACACCCAGCACAAGGCCAGCAGGAAGGCAAACCATGCCAGCGTGGCCCAGAGGCCGTGGGGCGCGTCAGCATCCTCGCCATTGACCTCGCGATCGGCAAAGATCACATCGGTTTCCGGTTTGCGCATCATCTGGACCATCAGGATCAAACAGCAGGCAATGGAGATGCCGGCGATGACCATCGGGACGATCTTGTCACCAATCAAACGATCGCTGATTTGGGAAGCGTCCCAGTAGGCAATCACCAGATAGGCCAATATGGCAAGAAGGAAGATGAACGGTGCTCGCTTGGAGCCCGATTTGACGTCGCCCTCTGCCATGATCAGTTTCGCCTGCCGGATTCCCAACACAACGGAAACCACGGTGATGATGATCAGGATTATGACGATCGGGCTGAAGACATATTCCAGACCCGCGGAGGTGCTTTCGCGAAACCGGAAGCTTGCGATCTGCACCGCCTGGTTGGTGAACTTTTCCACCGGGTTGGACAGAACGAAGCCGATCAGGAATGCAGGCCGCGACCAGTCAAACCGTCTCAGGAAGATGCCAACAAGGCCGAATCCGAACAATGCCACAAGATCGGCGAAGTTCTGACCTGACTGGAACGCCGCAAACGAAATCAGCATGAACAGGAAGGGTGCCAGCAGGGTGAACCGGATGGTCGTCAGCTTGGCAATTCCGCCGGAAGCTGCAATACAAAGCAAGGTGCCGACGACGTTCGCCAGCGCCAGAAGCCAGACGATTGCATAGGTCATGTCCAGATTGTTCTTGAGCATGCCGGGGCCGACTTCGATCTGGCCGGAGCCGAGCAGTGCTACTGCGCCGATGAAGATCGCCATGGAGCCTGAACCGGGAATGCCGAAGAGCAGGGTGGGGACCAGGCCACCACCTTCCTTGGCATTGTTGGAGCTTTCAGGTCCGATAATGCCGCGGACCTCGCCGCTGCCGAATTTTGACTTGTCCTTTGTGGATTGAACCGTGTGGCCATAGGCGATCCAGTCGACAACCGACCCGCCCAATCCCGGGATCACACCGACGACAACACCGATGATGGAGCATCGCAGGGACAGGAAGATGTTTGCCGCCCAATCCTTGACGCCGTCCAGCCAGCCGGCGCCCAGTTCGGCGCTTTTGGAGATTGCCCGGTTCTGGCGCAGCAAGGCAACGATTTCGGGAATAGCGAAGATGCCAAGGCCGACGATGACGAGCTTGAACCCG